>JAFGQV010000152.1 GCA_016935475.1 Methanosarcinaceae archaeon | reverse complement strand
CATGCAAATATCAGGGATGCAAGAGTTATGGTTTTAGGTATTTCCGACCCTGTGGCAACCCGGAGAATTGTTGCAATCGCTCACGGGCTTAACCCTGCACTTCATATGATCGTACGGACGCGCTATCTCCATGAGATGAAGCCCCTCTACGATCTAGGAGCAGACGAGGTCGTTCCGCAAGAGTTTGAGACGTCGGTGGAGATATTTATCAGGGTCCTGAAGAAATATCTTGTCCCTAAAGATGAGGTCGAGAAATTCATTGCAGAGGTGCGTGCAGATGGTTATGAGATGTTTAGAAGTATTTCTAAAAAGCCGGTAAATATAGATGATATGAAGCTTGACCTCCCTGATGTCGAAATAAGTACATTCCGGATTGCAGAAAGATCACCTATGGTAGGAAAAACCCTGGCTCAGATCGGGCTCAGGAAAAAATATGGCGTTACATTGCTGGCTATAAGTCGTAACTCACATACAATGTCCAATCCACATGGAGACGTGGGTCTTTGTGCCAATGATGTGCTTGTTGTCCTTGGGAGTCCTGATAAAATTGCTGAGGTATCCGGACTATTCATCAACAAACCTGATCCCAGACCAGAACCGACTGATCCGAATACTGAAGTGTGAAACAGTTGAAAGAAGCGAATGATACATTAAATTTTGTGTGTTGAAAAGGTCACCTCAACCGTACTAAAATATTCTGAACATCAGATTGAGATGTGAAGTTCAGAACCCGTGCACAACATACGGCCCAAATATCATAAGTATGAATGACATAAGCACCACAAGTAAAAACGTCCCTGAAATTGCACCGGATATACGTTTTGCTTTATCTTCGTCGCCGGTTATGCGAAGAATGAGGGAATAAGTATAGTCCCTGAACACATGACCCCCATCAAGGGGAACCGCTGGCAGGCAGTTAAAGAGCCCCACATAGAAATTCAACCAGCCAACCCAGAGTAGTGTGTTTGCGATCCAGAAAATCCCGATCCCAAGTGGTTCACCCCAGCCAACAGCATGGTAGAACTGCGCAAACGTTCCACTGAACCCCGGGAATCCTTCCCCGCCAAGACCAAGGATCGGGAGTCCGAACAGGATTATCCAGCCACTTGGACCTGAAAGCATGGAAGGGACATCCTTGAGTACCTGAAGATACATCCTTGCAGGGTATTCTCCAACTGCAAGACCAAGTGGTGTGCTTTTTACACCGTCTGTGCTGTAATAGACACCCAGAAATCCTTTCTCGTCACCCTCATCAGGATATTGTGCAAGTTTCACATCAAATCCCATGGTTACGTTGGTCTGGTTAGATGTATGGTCTGTACCCAACACTTCAACGTGTATCGTCTGGTTTGCATGGGTCGAGTTCATGAAGATAATAAAGTCTTCAACGGTCCTCAATGTGACATTGTCGATATTTACCATCACCATCCCGCTTTCAAAACCCACTGCCTCCGCCGGTGACCCTTCCACAACCCCATTTACTGAAACGCCAAATATCTCTTCTTCTACGATCTCTTCTGTCCTGATATCATACACCGACACAGACCCATCCTTTGCCGCATGGACCTTGACTACCGAACCGGGTTCAATAGTGCTCATATACATAATGATATCGTGTGCACTGCTAACCGGCGTATCATCGATCTGGGTTATCACCATCTCTTTTGTGATCCCGGCTTCAAAAGCAGAGGAATCTGCAGTCACATTTACGACCATTGCATCACTTAAAGGAGCAATGGCACCCAGGACCGGACCGAAAAAAAGGAAAAATGCCACAAATGCAACAACAAAGTTCGACATTACACCAGCCGCCAGTATCCTTGCCCTCTCATTGCGCGTGGCTGCCTTTTTAGTTTTTTTGACCTCAGGCACCGATTCCCGCATCTCTTCAGTACCTGTAAACTCTGTTCCAAATGTCGTTTCTGTGCCTATGACCTCTTTTTTGGGTTTATCTTCTTCCGTGATCCCGAACAGTTCTTCCTCATCGGGTTCAGCGAATCCTCCAATTGGTACAAGGGCAACTAAAAGTCCCATGGATTTAACACGTATATCCTCAACCCTGCACAGTATGGCATGCGCATACTCATGTACAATAAGCGTAACAACCAGTGCAATGATCCCCCATGTGAAAGGGATGAATTCGTTGACCCCGGGTATCAGCAGGATGTTCCGTGGCTCATTGAACTTCCCGGGCTCAGGCATGGTATTTTCATGAAGCGAGGAGAGCAGAGCGAAGTCTGAGAGAATGATGATCAAAAACATTGCAGCCATTCCAACAAACATCAGGGGGATCCCTATATTTGCAAATGTTCTCCAGAAAATTTTTGGGCGTGCCAGTTTGTCCAGTAACTCCTGACCACGGACGGTCCGAATCATCAGGACGGGACCGTATGTACTGATATTGTACTTTTCAAGGATACCGCGCCTGTCAAGGATCGAGACCAGAATCCAGTAGAGCAAAAAGATCGTTAATGCAATGGTTGTGCTACTCAAAGAATTTCTCCGGAGAAGTGATATGATTAAATTAATATATTTTTATATAAATCACGGATATTATAAATCTTGGTGCTTATAATGTTCACGGTTATATATATAAACTACGTGAAATGCGAGGATACCAGAAACATCGGACCATGTCATGAACGCTGGAAAACAGCCAATCTGTTATTAGTGCACAAATTATTCGAAAAAGCAAAACTGCCCGGAAATATTGGTGTATGCGTTTGATAACCTGTTGTTTGATAACCTATTAATACAAGGGAACTTTTTTATTTACTGTATGTTAACAAAACGGATCATTCCCTGTCTTGACGTAACACTTGATGATGCCGGAGGAACGGTTGTAAAAGGTGTGGAATTCCTGGACCTGCGCAAAGCCGGCGACCCGGTTGAACTTGCCAAGCGTTACAACGAGCAGGGAGCAGATGAACTGGTGTTCCTGGATATTACAGCATCCCACGAAAGACGTGCCACGATGATCGATGTTATCGAGCGCACAGCGAACGAGGTATTCATTCCACTCACAGTTGGCGGCGGTATCGCTTCGGTTGGGGATGTCAGGCAGATACTACGTGCAGGTGCGGATAAGGTGGGTATCAATACGGCTGCCGTGAAGAACCCGGGAATTATCAAGGAGACATCTGATATTTTCGGTTCACAGTGCATTGTCACAGCCATTGACTGCAAGCGAAATACCAATATCAAGGACAATGCGGACAAGACAATAATTACACTTGAGAACGGGACGCCTGCATGGTACGAGGTGGTCGTATATGGCGGGCGCCAGCCAACAGGCATCGATGCGGTCCAGTGGGCTGAAAAGGTAGAGGAACTTGGCTCAGGCGAGATACTGCTCACAAGTATGGACAGGGACGGAACATACGATGGTTTTGACATCCCGATAACAAAGACCATTTCTGAAGCACTGGAGATCCCGGTCATAGCATCAGGGGGTGTTGGTAATCCCGAGCACATGTACGGCGGATTTAAGGAGGGTAAGGCGGATGCAGCACTGGCTGCAAGCATCTTCCACTTTGGTGAATATACGGTTGGCGATGTTAAAAATTACCTGCAGGAAAAAGGCATACCCGTCAGGATATAGATCAACATGACCCAAAAAAGCAAAATCACAGAAAAAATACTGGTAACCGGCGGTGCAGGTTTTATTGGAAGCCATGTCATCGACAGGTTGATGGAGAACGGAAATGAGGTTGTAGTTTTTGATAACCTTAGTTCCGGGAATATCGGATTTATCCGGCACCATCTCGATAAACCGAATTTCACGTTCATCAAAGGTGACCTGCTCAAACAGGACGAGATTGAAGCTGCATGTGACGGTATTGATATTGTATACCATGTTGCAGCAAACCCGGATGTCAGGCTTGGAGCTGTGGATACACATGTACATCTTGAGCAGAACATAATGGCTACGTATAACCTTCTTGAGGCCATGCGCAAGAAGAATGTCCACAATATCGCTTTTACCTCCACATCAACAGTTTACGGCGAAGCATCAATAATACCCACCCCTGAAGATTACGGACCCCTTATCCCGATCTCGCTTTACGGGGCATCAAAACTTTCATGCGAGGCACTCATCACCTCCTATTCCCATACATTTGACATGCGCTCGTGGATATTCAGGTTTGCGAATATCATTGGGGACAGGGGCACCCATGGTATCATCGTGGATTTTATCTGGAAACTCAAGGATGACCCCAAGCATCTGGAAATTCTCGGTGACGGGCGCCAATCAAAATCATATCTTCATGTTACTGACTGCGTTGATGCCATATTGTTTGCGGTAAGCCACAGCAATGATGCCGTGAATATCTTTAATATCGGGTCCGAAGACACGATCAGTTCCACCAGGATCGGTGAGATCGTCGTCGAGGAGATGGGACTTGAGGATGTCCGGTTCAGCTACACCGGTGGTCACCGTGGATGGAAAGGCGATGTCCCGAAGATGCTGCTTTTGATCGAGAAAATGAAACTGCTGGGCTGGAAGCCTTCATATACTTCAGAGAGAAGCGTTCGTGAAACGGCAAGCACACTGGTAAGATCGAGTTCCTGAAAATGATTATATGATTGTTGTCCCTTAAATGGTAATGAATAGTCTCAAAATGAATAGTCTTAAGTAAAATAGTTCATAAATCTATCATTAAATAGCAGAGAGCCACACTGGTTGGAGTTACATTGGAAATAAGATCTACAGGAATAGCAGGACTTGATGAGATCCTGGGAGGAGGGGTCATACCTCCATCAACTATACTTATCGCAGGTACGGCAGGTACAGGCAGGACAACACTTGGCATACAGAGTCTCTG
>JAFGQV010000151.1 GCA_016935475.1 Methanosarcinaceae archaeon | reverse complement strand
GGAACCGGAGAAACCGGACAGTGGTTCACCCGTTTTTTCAAGGAACATGGCTACGAGGTGACTGTATGGGGAAGCGGTCGCCGAATTGAGGTCGCAGAGCAGATGGGAGTGGAATTTGCACGTGATCTTGACAGTTCCATTTCTAAGAGCGATGTGGTGGTTATTTCGGTTCCAATTGATGTTACCCCGGAAGTGATCGCAGAAACGGCTCCAAAGATGAAGGCAGGCAGCCTGCTCATGGACGTCACCTCCCTCAAGGTAAAACCCCTTGAAGCAATGATGAGACACGCACCTGCCGATGTTGAGATACTTGGTACACATCCAATGTTCGGGCCTACCATACCGAGCATGCACGGACAGATCCTGATCATGACGCCGGTCCATGAGAGATGTAAAAAATGGTTTCCTGTTATGAGGTCTCTCTTTGAGGAGAACGGCGCACACATTGAGGTCATCGGTGCAGAGGAACATGACAGGTTCGTGTCAGTGGTCCAGGGGCTTACGCATTATACATACATAACCATTGGAACAACTTTCAAGAAGCTTGATTTTGATGTGAGCGAGTCACGCAGGTTCATGAGCCCGGTGTATGAGATAATGGTGGATTTCGTGGGCAGGATACTTGACCAGAACCCGTACCTCTATGCCCTGATACAGATGGAGAACCCTGAGGTCCTCAAAGTGCACGAGGCCTTCAGTGAGGAGTGCACGGTTTTGTCCAACATGGTAAGGGAACACGATGTGGAATCATTTGTCCGGAAAATGAAGGATGCAGCCGCTCATTTTGGTGATACGTCATCGGCACTGCGCAGGTCGGACAAACTCATCAATTCAAAGATAAACGAGTTCGACGAACTTGTCCGTTCCATCGGGAAAGAATGTGGATTTGTCCATACTTACTCAGGAGTAACCCATGTAGGGACCATTGAAAAGGTAACACCGAGGGAGATAATCCTCTCAAGTGGCAGCAGAAGCATACCACTGAAGATAGAGAACATCTCCATATTATCGGATAATGATCTAAGAGAATGGAAGATCAAGAACCTGAACTGCCCGCAACGGGATATATCGGTATTGATCCCGATCGGTGCTGACCCTGAAACACTGCTTGGTGTTATTGCAACCGATGAGAAGATCGTGGCTGCCGCAATTATTGATACCTATGCAGGAGTCAAAGGAAAACAGCAACTGAGCGTGACCTACCGGATCAGGATCATGGGGGATGAGCCGCCAAATAAGGTACTGGATGACATCACAGGGTTACTGTGTGGTCTTGGGTGTGAGTTGAGGGGTTAATTTTCAGTTTTTCGATGCGACACATTGATCTGGTTGTCTTCCGGAACTTACCGGTGTTCATTTAAGGAGTTCGTATAGGGGATGTGATTATGGATAAGCATTTAGAGACGCGGTTCTGGGAGATCGACCTTATGCGGGGTCTTGCAATAGTCCTTATGGTGGTCTTTCATCTGCTTTACGACCTCAATTATTTTAGCGGGTATGGTTTTGACCTGAACTCGGGTCTATGGATGTATGTTGGACGTTCAGCAGCAATTCTTTTTATCCTTCTTTCAGGGATCTCGCTGAGTTTGAGCTTTTCAAGAACTATAATACTACATAACACCGGGCAGAAGGTATACCTGAAGTATCTCAAAAGGAGCCTCCGGATATTTTCATGGGGGATGGTGATCACCTTCATAACATGGCTATTTTTAGGGGAAGGAGTTATTGTGTTTGGCATACTCCACTTTATTGGGGTTTCGATTATCCTTGCATACCCGTTTTTACGATTCCCTTCTATCAATAACCTCCTGATAGGTGTGGTTACCATTCTATTAGGGTTGTATCTGGGGAACCTTACTTTTGACAGCCCATGTTTGCTCTGGCTGGGACTCAGACCATATGGTTTCTATACTCTGGACTATTTCCCGGTCTTTCCATGGCTCGGTGTAACCCTGATCGGTGTCTCCACCGGAAATTTCCTCTACCCCGACTTCACACGAAAATTTAACATCTGGGAGGTATCCAGCTACCTGCCCATAAGATTAGGCTGTATGCTCGGGAAAAAATCGTTGTTCATATATCTGATCCACCAGCCTGTGCTGATTGTTTTGCTGTACTTACTGGGTTATTCTGATATTGGATTTTTATGGCAGTGAATGTTTTTCCTCATCAACATCCATTGAACTCACAAAAAATCCGTAATCTTCATCTGCCCCTTATCCAGCTTCTCCAGTTTTGACACACCGACCCCAAGCAGCCGGAACTTGTTCCTTCCCATGAACTCCCGAATCAATTCCCTTATTGTCCTTTTGATCACATCGGGATTGGATGCACAGGCACCAAGTGTTTTTGAACGCGTATAGGTCGAAAAATCCTCGAAACGGACCTTCAGCGTTACAGTCCTGAACAGGAACTTCTTTTTCACAAGAGAATGGTACACATCATCTGCAAGTGAATCCAGTACCTTTTCTATTATCTCCGGGTCTGCCGTATCCTCATCGAAGGTATCCTCCTTGCTGATGGACTTGACCTCCCCGCGCTCCCTCACCTCACTAAGATCGATGCCCTTTGCCATCTGGTGTATGGCAAGACCGAACTTACCAAATCTTTCGATCAGTAACTGCACATCACAAGCCGCCAGATCCCCGATCATCTCAATACCCATCTCCTTTAATATCACAACACTCTTTTTTCCGATACCCGGGATCCTGGCAGCAGGCAGGGGTGAAAGGAAACTATCTACATCCATAGGCATTACAACGGTGAGACCATCAGGCTTCTTAAAATCCGAGGCGATCTTTGCGATCACCCTGTTAGGGGCAACACCGATCGAGCAGGTCAGTCCTTCCTTAAGAACTACTTCATTTTTGATACTTTGTGCAAGTTCAGCAGCACTTTCATAATCTTCCACGTACCCGCTCACATCCAGATATGCCTCATCCACACTCGTCTGCTGGAACCTGTTCGTAAAACTCCTTAAGATATCCATGATCCGTGCAGAGACCTCTTTGTACAGCTTCATGTTCACCGGCAGGAACACGGCACCGGGGCACAGCCTGTAAGCCTTTGAAATGGGCATTCCGGAACGTATACCATACTCTCTCGCCTCGTATGAACACGTGCTGACAACACCCCGTCCGGAACCATTCTTCGGATCAGATCCGACAACTACGGGCATCCCTTTCAGTTCTGGCTTCTCCCTGACCTCCACTGCAGAGAAGAAACCATCCATATCTACATGGAATATTATCCTGTTCATGGATTCCTGCATCAGTAAGTACTCAGGCGGCAGAATTGAAATCCTTAACCGTCATTTCAATGATATCACTGTCTTTTAAAAAAATAATTCTTAAACCCAGGTTGAACCAGAATATGGGACTTTGGAAACACGTATAATGAATATGAAAAGTAGATCACAGCAGATGCTCAGCAATATTTTCGGAAATGACGCGCTCGCAGTATTTGCACCTGAGCAGGATCCCATCCTTTTCAGCAGTGACATCGAATTTCGATCTGACAGGTTCCACGGTGTTCGAGATACAGTTCGGGTTCATGCAGCGCACGATGCCTTCGATGTATCCCGGGATATGGACCTTCTTTTTCTGCAAGACCTTAAAGTCCCGTATGATGTTGATGCTTGCATTGGGCGCTATCAGTGATATCCTGTCAACCTCCCGGACATTCAGTTCTCGACCCTCTATTTTTACCACATCTTTCTTTCCATGTGCACCGGCTGCGTTCATGACAACACTTACAACGCCTTCAGATGAACCCGGTATTTCAAGTATCTTCAGGACGTTAAGAGCCTGACCTGCTGAAATATGGTCAATGACGGTCCCGTTTTCAATGGGTCGAACCCTTAGTTCATGTTTGGTCGCGGTATTTTCCGTCATTCGAGAGCCCCCATGACCAGTGACAGAAGTGCCATTCTTACAGG
>JAFGQV010000150.1 GCA_016935475.1 Methanosarcinaceae archaeon | reverse complement strand
CAGCAGGGAGACGTCTACATGCCGGGAGCAACCTATTATTATGAGGTCGCAAACGAGAAGGGTTTCACAGATTATGAGCAACGTGTTGCATACCATATTCCGGTTATCACGGTGCCAAAAGGAAATCCTGCAGGCATAACATCCCTGGACGATCTGGCAAAACCCGGGGTGAAGGTTATACTGGGAGATCCTAAAGCTTGTGCAATAGGCATACTTGCGAGTTCAATACTTGAAAATAATGGAATATCTGATGAAGTACTGGAAAATGTCGTTACCTACGGTGCGACCGTTAATGAACTCGTTGTTTATATGTCCATGGATCAGGGTGACGCATCCATAATCTGGAAGGACCTTGTTGTGAACAATGATTTGTTCGATGTTGTGGAAATATCGGATGAACAGAACACAATAAAAATTATCCCGATTGCCACGCTGACATGTTCCGAGAACAAGGATACTGCAAACAAATTTGTAGATTTCGTCATTTCCACAGAAGGAAAAGATATCTTCGAGAAACATGGTTTCACAACATACCCTGATGAAAGATACGAATAAGTAAAATAAATCCAGGACCGAAACGGCACATCAAAACTTTATGAGCAAAAACCCGGGAACATTATGAAAAAAAATGTTGATCCGATCAAATGAATTAAAGTTCAGGATCCTTACAATTTCATTCACATTACTCCTGAGTATATTCATCCTGTCTCTGATCCTATGCATTATCACCCACACAAGCCCGCATATTTTATTGACAGGTATTGTATCCCCGGATATCCAGTTCGCAATAAAACTGAGTCTGGTCACATCCGTAATATCAACATTGATGTGCATCGTTGTTTCGATACCCGTGTCGTATACACTTGCAAGATATCATTTTTTCGGGAAAACGCTGGTCAATACCATTGTGGACATTCCTCTTGCACTGCCACCACTGGTAGCAGGAGTAGGGCTCTTGCTCCTATTTGGGACGACCACGTTTGGGAAATGGCTTTCCAGCATAGGGCTAGCTGTGGTCTTTACACCACTCGGGATAGTTATTGCACAGTTTGTTGTGAATATACCATTCATGCTACGGATCATGCGTTCAACTTTTGAAGCGATCAATCCAAGGTTTGAATATGTAGCACAGACACTTGGATGCAGCCCGATGTCTGCATTTTTAAAGACCACACTTCCGATGTCAAAAAATGGTCTTCTTGCAGGCTCGGTCATAACATGGTCTAAGGGGATCGGGGAGTTCGGTGCAGTCCTCATGGTTGCCGGTGCAACACACCTGAAAACCGAGAACCTGCCCATATCCCTCTATTTGAACATGTCCTGTGGGGACCTCGACATGGCAATAGCTGCTGCAACCATTCTGATCATCATATCGCTTGTATCACTATACATTTTTGAACGGCATGGTGGCACATCTCATTTATATTAAATGATAGGTCAGGTCAAAAAAATGTTACAGATCGAGAACGTGTCCAAAGATCTTGGTGAATTCAAATTGAATGATATAAACCTGCATATCAAGGAAGGGGAGTATTTTGTCCTCTTAGGTCCAACCGGGTCAGGAAAAACAATTCTTCTTGAAACGATTGCAGGAATTTACCAGCCAGACAAGGGTAGAATTTTTAAAAAAGGAGTGGACATCACAAACTTCCTGCCGATGGACCGGTCCATCAGCATGGTCTATCAGGATTATATGTTATTCCCACACCTGACCGTTGAAAAGAACATTGGATTCGGGCTTCGCCAGAAAAAAAAGTCAAAAACTGAGATCAAAGAAAAAGTGAATGATGTTGCAGAACTGCTTGATATTTCACATCTGTTAGGCAGATACCCCGTCACATTGAGCGGAGGTGAACAGCAGCGTGTCGCAATCGCACGTGCAGTGGTAACAGAACCGGAAGCACTGCTACTCGATGAACCGCTTTCTGCACTTGATGCACGCACCACCGAAAGGCTGCGTGAGGAACTGAAAAAGATACATCGACTTACAAAAATGACAATAATCCATGTGTCACATAGTTTTGAAGAGGCATTTTCCCTTGGAGACCGGATCGCTGTCATGTGCCAGGGTGAGATCATCCAGGTAGGCAAACCCGATATGGTGTTCAGAAAACCTAATTCTGAATTCATTGCGGATTTTGTAGGTGTTGATAATTTATTCAGGGGAACGTCAATTGTTCGTAATTACATTTCCGAGATCCGTACCAATGGGATATTCATATTATCCAGCACATTGAAATCCGGGGATGTGTCGGTTTCCATCAGGCCTGAAGACATACTTATCTCAAAAACGAAGATCGATTCGAGTGCAAGGAATTCTTTTTCTGGAGAGATCGTGGAGGTGAAGAACATGGGTACGATCGTCAGGGTGGTGGTTGATGTGGGAATCCCATTTGTGGTCGTATTAACAAAACGATCGTATGAGGATATGAAACTCGCATTCGGTAGTCAGGTGTGTATCACATTTAAAGCCTCTGCAGTACATCTCTTTTGAATCACTGATGTGAGCTTCACTTTGTTTCGATAGGCTTATCAGCAATTATCAACAATAATAGATTATTGCTCATATTTATGAGTGGGGCTAAAAATAAATTACAACTGGAGTGTTGAACAATGAAAATTAGTGCACGCAATGTCCTTAAGGGAAAAGTAAAAAGTGTGGTTCGTGATTCCGTTGATTCGGAAATTGTTCTGGAGCTTGCAGGAGGTATGGAAGTCGTTTCCATTATCTCAACAAAATCGGCTGACAATCTCAATTTAAAGGTAGGGAACGAGGTTTACGCTGTGGTCAAGGCTACCAATGTCATGATTGCCACAGACTGATCACTTCGCAGATCACACCATTTGATGTATGCTTCTTCAGGTTAGCTTTGCGACCAAAACGATGGGTCAAGCTGATCCAGCAGAACCGCAAATGTTTGAGAGACGGCAGTCTTTAGGAAAGAAATTTGGTGAAACCCTATCAAAAACAGGGTTGAAGAAAAATATTCAATAGTCCCGGGCGGATTCGAACCGCCGTCGCAGGCTCCAAAGGCCTGCAGGATTGACCACTACCCTACGGGACTGCTCATTCTAGCAACATAAATCCATACTAATACTTATTTGTTATGCACCCTGCTTTTTATATTTAAAGAGGCTATCAAATTAGCTTCTAAAACTCCTTTTCTAATTTGACAACATATTTTTAAAAATACTTCCCAAATGAGTTTCTGTTTT
>JAFGQV010000020.1 GCA_016935475.1 Methanosarcinaceae archaeon | reverse complement strand
GTATCTTCAGAAGCGCACCCTGAGATTGGCTTGACCACATAACGTCCACCATCGGGCTTGTCAAAAATTCGTGGGGCCGGTATTCCGGCTGAGAGCAGTTTTTCAGTGCATTTGACCTTGTCTGCGCACAGGGCAGAGGATCCCGGAGAGCACCCGAGGTTCATAGTGTTCTCTTCTATGATCGTTGTCAGGTCAAAAAGCAGTTCATCAGGTGCTATTACGAGTCCAGCATCACATTTTTTTGCTTCTCGTTCAAGCACTGCCTCAAAGTTATCCCCGTTTGACCGAACAGGTGTTCCGTCCCTTAGAACAGTTCCGTTGGATGTGTATATCACATCATGTCCCAGACGGGTAAAACTTTCAGCAAGCGTCTTTAACATTGCTTCTCCTTCAAGGAGAAAAGTGCCGCCCATTCCAATGCTGACTGCGTATTCGGCAAGTAATACTTTCATGTTGGATGCAATTTCACCACTCGATATATATGATTTTTGTTATTCGATTAGTGACTTTTGGGTTACTATATATTTTTGTAATAATAAATATATACTATCAAAACATCACGTTTTAATTGAGAGGGATGTATAATGGAAATTATCTCTAATAACAACAATCCTTTTGTTCAGGCACTTGCAGTTTCTACGGTAATGGCAGTATTCATGATCGGGGTAGCACTTGGTATCATGGATATGGTATCTGCCGAATCAAATGGTCTTCCGCTACCTTTTCCGATAGTATTGCTCATATTTGCAGTGATATTTATTACAGGTTCCGTGTTCTTCGAGCAGCGTGGTGCTGACCATATAGGTTCCCTGATCGGCGGTACCATTGTGGCATTCAGTGCGACTTTTGCCTGTATAACATTTTTTGGGGGAGCTATGTATGCATTGAAAGGTGGGATCACAGCAATTGGCATGGGCCAGATAATATCTGCACTTGCAATCTGCATGATCGCCAGTATGGTGATAGTCAAATTACTGCAACATAAGTTGCAGGAGCATTACATTTAAGTTTCTTGCACGATTTTGGTATATGGGGGTATGCTGTTTAAAGCAAACCGTATTTACAGTGTAGACTGCAGGCAACGGCATAGAAAAACTATTTATAGAACTACAAACAATCATCAGACCGGATGAACTCTACCGTGTATCATATTTAGGCGGGGATATAAATAATGGCTGACGAATCTAATGAAAATGAAAAAATGGATTCTGAATCAGTAAAGACCGGGGAAGAAGGTCTGGATGAGGAACAATTGAAAGAGGACGAGGTTGCTAAACTGAAGGACCAGCTTCTGCGCCTATCAGCAGAGTTTGACAATTTCAGAAAACGAAGCATCCGGGAGAAGGGAGAATACCGCAAGTTCGCAGTTGAGAACATCATGATCGAACTGCTTGAGGTATGCGACAATTTCGAACGTGCCCTGGATTCTGCAAAAAAGGCTGACAGTATTGATTCTGTGATCGAAGGTGTTGAGATGGTATTCAACCAGTTTGTCTCGATCCTTAAAAAGGAAGGGCTTGAGAGGATCGAATGCGAAGGTTCTGAATTTGATCCACATGTACATGAAGCGATGACGCACATCGAAACATCAGAACAACAGGATAATACCGTTATCGATGTGCACAGGCCCGGATACATGCTTTACTCAAAGGTCATACGACCCGCAATGGTCACGGTTGCAAAAAATCCTGAAGAGGATCAATAGGGTGAATCATCACAATGATAACATCTAAGTGATATGTATCATTAAATAGGAACAAACTAAAAAGTGATTTTATTATCAATTACAAATGAGAGGTATATACAATGGGAAAGATATTGGGAATTGATCTTGGAACTACCAATTCGTGTATGGCTGTAATCGAGGGCGGGGAGCCTACTGTAATCCCGAATGCCGAAGGCGGAAGGACGACCCCATCAGTTGTAGGATTTTCAAAGAAAGGTGAAAAACTTGTTGGACAGGTTGCCAAAAGACAGTTGATAGCCAATCCCGAAAACAGCGTAAGTTCTATTAAAAGGCATATAGGTGAGGCAGACTACAAGGTGCGTCTCGGTGGCAAGGATTATTCGCCACAGGAGATATCTGCCATGATCCTCAGAAAGATGAAAGATGACGCTGAGGCATATCTTGGTGAGACCATCACACAGGCAGTGATCACAGTGCCTGCATACTTCAATGATTCACAGAGGCAGGCAACAAAGGATGCAGGGACCATCGCAGGGCTTGAGGTTATGAGAATCATCAATGAACCTACAGCAGCTTCACTTGCTTATGGTCTTGATAAATCCCAGGGCGAACAGAAGATAATGGTCTATGACCTTGGTGGCGGTACCTTTGATGTATCCGTTCTCGAACTTGGTGATGGTGTTTTCGAGGTACTTTCAACAAGTGGGGACACGCATCTTGGTGGGGATGATTTTGATGAGCGGATCGCTAAATATCTTGTTGAAGAGTTCAAGAAGGCAGAAGGGATCGACTTATCCCATGACAAGGCGGCACTCCAGCGCCTGACAGATGCGGCAGAGAAAGCAAAGGTCGAACTGTCCGGTGTGGGTACCAGTAACATTAACCTGCCATTTATAACTGCAGATGCGAACGGCCAGCCAAAACATATCGATATTGATCTTACACGGTCCCAGTTCGAAAAAATGACATCAGACCTTGTGGAAAAAACCCTGGTTTCCATGAAGCAGGCATTGAGCGATGCAAAGCTCACGCCAAAAGACCTTGACAGAGTGCTCCTTATAGGCGGTTCTACCCGAACCCCGGCAGTG
>JAFGQV010000149.1 GCA_016935475.1 Methanosarcinaceae archaeon | reverse complement strand
GTAAAGGATACGGTCGATGCGAACCGCATACTCAGGGACAGTGCCCTGAAAGTGGGGTTCCATATGATGCCACACCTGCCGGGAATGGACACAAAACGTGACCTGAGGGGTTTTAAAAGACTGTTTTCGGACCCCATGTTCATGCCGGATTACCTGAAGATCTATCCCACCCTGGTCACAGAGGGTACACGTCTTCATACTATGTGGGAAAAAGGTGAGTACACCTCCCTTGATGATGCTGAAGCTGTTGAACTACTTGCAGACATAAAGGCGATCATTCCAAAATGGGTACGTTTGCAGCGTATCCAGCGTGATATTCCGGCACAGCAGATCTTCGGAGGAGTGAAGAAGAGCAATATCAGGCAGCTTGCAAAAGAACGACTTGAACAAAAAGGAGGGCGTTGTCGCTGTATTCGCTGCCGCGAGGTTGGGCACAATATCCTGAAGGGAATAGAACCAGAGGCAGATAATATCGAACTTACGGTGGAGACCTACAATGCATGCGGCGGGACTGAGCATTTCATTTCGTTCGAGGATGTGTCGCAGGATATCCTGATAGGGTTTTTGCGCCTGCGTTTTCCTAACTCCCCTCACCGCCACGAACTTGATGGGTCCGCACTTGTGCGGGAACTGCATGTATATGGCTCCATGGTGCCTGTTGGGGAAAAAGCCAGGGAAACGAACTGGCAGCACCGGGGATACGGGACAGAGCTTATTGGATATGCAGAGAATATTGCACATGATGAAGGATATAAAAAACTGGCTGTCATCAGCGGAATTGGTGTTCGCGACTATTACCGAAAACTGGGTTATGCACTTGATGGTGTGTATATGTCAAAAATGATCTGAAATGTATGGAACCCGCGAATAATGTAAGAACCACGGTTATCCAATAATTGATCTAATTTTATCCGCACAGTATTGGAGTTCCGCCAGATCCAGACCCATATCCCCATCAGACCTTTTAATACACGCGGTCAACAATGCCCGTGAACCTGCTCCGACTGTGACCAGTCGTGTTCCGTCATTGATATCGACAATTAACCTATCAGGCACCCCTTTTCCAACTGTTTCCATGGTCATTTGGGCTGTATTCCGCAACAAGGCAGTCATCGCAGCAAACGTTTCGGCATGCATTTTTGGATCCATGTTGGAAGCAATGAGTAGCCCCTCATTCGACACAATAGCAGATGCCTTCACATTTGCGGACTTCCCCAGTGCTTCAAGTGTTTCCATGAATTTATGGTGCATGCTATTTTGCATAGCCTGATCACTTCCATCTACAATGTATTAGAGATGTTTCCCCGGTTCCCCCGAACAGTGTATTAACGCACTACACCAGTACATAACTATTTATATATTAATTTGTTGGTAGGACAATTACTTCAATATTCTATTTTTTGACTCGCTTACAATTTGATCTATTGTGTTAAAAACGTAGAACAATGGCTGAAAGAAAGAACAAATGAAGGTTAGCTCCGTCAAAAGAAAATATTTCATCTATTATAATTATCCATAATCGGAAAGACTAAATAAAATAAATAATATTGACCAATACTTGATATTATACCATTGAGCAATATTATATCATTGAATAACTTCATATAGATTACTCAGATATAAAACATACAATGTTATAAAATATATACAAGAAATTCTATTTATCTGGCATATCTAAATGGATTCTCAATACCTGAGAGTTTAAAAATAGAAATATAATCAACACCAACAGTATTCCAACCACTGAACAATCATTATCATTTAAAAATTATTTGTGCTCAATAGTGACAAATTGAATATTGTATAAACAGAATTCATTAACCTAAAAAGGATTGGAAAATAAATGTCAGGGTCTGATAAATTCGAACAAATAATTGCGATTCTGCAAGAAATTAACGGTAAACTGGATCGGCTTCTACCTCAAGAAAGATCCAATAATGGCAATGATAGTTCTCTTTTTGAGTCACTGGATGTGATGACACTTTTATCCCTCCCTGATCACCTGCGCACCACTGCTACGACCCTTGTTGAGCTCCAATCTGCGACTGCAAACGATGTGGCAAAAATGACACACAAAGAACGTGCAGTTGAAAGTAATTATTTGAATCAACTAAGCCGGATGGGGCACGTAAACAAATACAGAAAGGGCAGAAAGGTATATTTTAGCATAAGTGAGGAATCAGGCAACTAAAGACGAATGTTTCACTGAATTTTTTCTGTTAGACCATACGAACTATTTTATTGATGATCTTAAAACAATTAAATGTGTGCTATCATCAAATTTACTTGACTTAATTTGGTTCTTTTTTTTTGAACTTTTAAATCAAGCTCTTAGAATTTGATTGCAGATAACTGCTACTTATTGGAACAGTAAAATAAAAACAAATAGTATTGTTCCAGCCATATTAAAACGATGATATTATATGATATGACAGGTCATTGAAGACTAAGAATAACGGAGTTAATCTATGTGCATGACCATAGCAATACACTCCTGTAAAGGGGGTACAGGGAAAACAAGCATTGGGATCAATCTTGCTGCTGCCTATTCCTTACTAGGTAAAAATGTCTGTTTCCTTGATTTTGATTCCAAAGCAACCTGTTTTTTTTCTCCTTTTGATTTTAAGTCCAAAAAATGGATAAATGATGTCCTATTTGACAAATGCAGCATCATGGACGTGATTAATGAGGTAGATGAACATGATAAAACCGGCAAACTCCACGTCGGGCTCTCAAACCCTGATATTTCTGCCATTCGGGAGATATCAAGCCAGGACCGAAAATGGCAGGCTCATGCCCTTAAGATGATCATGAATGCCAAACGCGAACTTGTTTCTGCTGGCATGGATGTAATAATATTAGATACAAGCCCGGGTGTTGATTTTGCTTCAATAAATGCTGTTGCTGCTTCTGATTTTGTAGTTGTGCTCCTCAAGCCGGTCTATTCCTCGTTGCGATGTACGGAAAATTTGGTAAATGGAGTATATAAACTACTGGATAAACCCTGCGGGATAGTCGAGAATATGTGTCATGAAAGTTATTTCCTTGAACCCGTTCCCAATGAAAGGTTCGGGATACCTGTTCTTGCAACGATTCCCTGCCTGTGTGATGTGGCGATCAAAACCGATACCCAAATAATGACATTTGAGGAGCGTGAACACCCATTTTCAGAGTCGATGTTCAATATCGCCGGTAAAATTATGGATAGATTAGAGTGATCATGGAAAAGACCTATTTTCTGGATTTTTCCTGTTCAAGTACCTTTTTTACATCCTTTTGTACGTAGCTCAGAATACTTTCCATCTTTACATGCTCGATATCATCTTCCAATGTATTGTTGTTCACCATGGATAACTGGATCGTCGCCACCAGCATGAACATGACAAATGAAGCAGCAAGAGCAAGTATTGTACGTTCAATGGGATAAATGAAAAGTACCGATTCAAATAAGCTGGCAGGCAGGTCATAAACTACCAGAGCCGCAATGTTCCCTGCCATGTGATCCGAAAGGATTGCAATGAGTGATATTAAGAATAATGATATAAAAGTGTAGACTGTAACGTGCAACAACCTGTTTTTAAAGAGATGATGAAATATCAAGAATGCTGCAAGAACCAATATGTGGAACCATGGTTGAAGATATGCTTCCCTGCCAGTATTAAAAAAATACCACAAAACAATCAAAGAACAATAGATCAACAGTGCAGGTCTCACATTTTTGTTGATCAGCAATCCTGCCACAAAGGAAGAGAGCATCACAAAAAGTGGCGTCATTAAATGAAAATAATTATCAGTCAGGTGCGACTCACCGGTAATAATATGTCCCAGTATGCTGATAAATGAAACGGCTGCGCCCCAATAAGGTCCAAGAAGCATGCCGTTCAAAGGACCGAATGCCGCAACAGAGCTGATCCTTGCCCCTTCAATCCCGATCACATTTTCAAAATCCGGGAGCCAGCTCGCCCAGTATGTCATTATTATCGCGGCTATAATGTAAATTATTTTGAGGTTCCGCTTTCTTATCAGTTTGTTGTGAACATCAATAGACACATTGGGGATATTAAAATCGAATTTATATAAAATTTAGGATTTGTAATTTCGCTCGTTATCACTTAATACTTTTCTTAATAAATCATTTATATGAGTGGGAATTTCATCAAAATAAAATTTGATTTGATTGTTTACCAGACATTACGTAATTTATATAATAATGACCCAGTACATGATTATTCAATGAGATAATATAAATCAATGATATAATGATATGCCATTAAGCTATATAGACACAATTAAAATGATGAAGCGAAATTATATACAATATTTATAATTATAATTCAATTTATATTTGATTATAATTCAATGCATCCGTATTTTATTATACAAGGAATAATCTTTATATAGTATTGTGTATATACAACATCTTGCATTTGATGTAAATTTTATTGCACCTTAAGTTACTAAGTTTTAAATTGTACTAAACATGTGGAAAGGATTGATATGAAAATTCGAGTAGTAAGTTCAAAAGATGAGATCAGCTCATTAAGTGAAGATGAAGAAATAGTGCATCTTGCATTTAGACCATCAAACAAAGATATTTTTTCACTGGTCATGAAATGCCCGAATGTAAAAGCACTCCATATCCCAAGCTCCTATAAGAGAACAATCTCCGGCTCCGCCAAGATGTACCTCTCAATGCAGGGAATAGAATTACTGGAAGGCGATGTGTGGGGACACAGGAAAGACATCAATGAGTACTCTGAAGTGTCAAAGAAAGTGTTCGACCGCATAAGTGAATTCCGGTCCCAGGGTCTTTCAGACGACGATATCGCTGATAAGATGATGAGGGAAACCAGACTCAGCCCGGATTTCGTGCGTTTCATAATAATGCAGAAATAAAGCTTATTTTTGCCTATAGAGTACCTGACTCTATAGAAAATGTGGGCCATAGTGCCCATTCTACTATTTTTATTGTTTTTTATTATTCTGGTGCAACCTGTTAGTGTAATTAGTGTTCAAAATATTTCGCGATATTTTATATGTTTTTCATCTCGAGTGTGGTCTTATCCCCAACTATCTGGACGATCAACCTTCTGGACCGTGGTCTGTTGTCCAGGTCTATACATATGATCTGCTGCCACGTTCCAAGCGCTATCTCACCATCAATTATTGGGAAGGACTCGCTCTGCCCGATCAATGAAGCACGCACATGAGAATGCCCATTACCGTCATGCCACCGCTGGTTGTGACGATACTCAATATCCTGTGGTGCAATCCTCTCAAGTGCCTGGGTCAGGTCAGAAACAAGACCCGGTTCATACTCGATCGTTGTTACAGCCACAGTCGAACCTGACGCAAAGACCATAATGATCCCGTCCTTGATCCCGGATTGCCTGACTTCCATGCTAACATCATCAGTGATGTCAATAATATCGGTATTGCCTCTTGTATCAAAATTAATGTATCTGGTAACCACGGACATGATATTCACCTCACCTGTTTATCCAACGGCAGCAAGTTTCATGCCTGCTGCCGAAAGAACATTATAAACTATGAAAATGACTCCACAAACCCGAATTAGTTCAATTTAATACTACCATACACATGTGGAACTTTTTGTACATCAATTTAACGCAGGGACCAACAGAAAGACTTTAAAGGCATTCTAATCTATTAAATACAAATTAGAAAATGGATATTGCATGACAGAGTTTGAACGAGTGCTTGTACAATCATTTAATGCGTTTTTTGAGCAAAACGATGTAAAAGGAATCGCCCACAGGCTCAAACAACATCGATTCACGCATCAGTTTTTGGATGTTCTGGTCGATAGCCTTAATCCTGATTATTACCTGGGCATTGAGTGCAAGAGCATTTCGGTTGAGAAAGGTGCAAATGCCCTGTACTTTACGCAGCATTTCACAGTCGATAAGAACGGGGCACACCAGATAGACCGTATATCCAATTTTTTGAAAAGATCTGGGCGTACGGGATTCCTTGCCGTGGAACTTCGAATGGGTGCAGGACGTGCCAGAGAAGCACATATTATTCCCTGGAAGGAACTTGACGAACGTTTCCACACGGATGGTGCTGTCAAGTATACATTGTCCGAGATACAGGCATTTCCCGAAATTAAAAGGAATGGTAAAGAATACATTATCGATCCGGTTAGTTGGAAAGGCGGGATGCGGATCATTGAATGAACTGGTGATTATCAGATGCTTACGATAATGCAGAAGATGCGGGATCATGCCTCAAAGTGCGCTGAAGAGATAAAGAAACACAGTTGTGTGCACGTAGTATCTCATATAGATGCTGATGGACTAACATCGGCTGGCATCATTTGCAGCGCACTTGAACGCTCTGGTGTGGAATATTCCACACGTTTTGTAAAACAACTGGATGATGCGATCATTGCTGAACTTGCGGACCAGAACCATGAACTGGTGATATTCACTGACCTTGGTAGCGGTATGCTCGAAAGCATAGAATCCTCCGGAATAAATGCTATTGTCTCAGACCACCACCAGCCAAGGGGGGAAATTAAATATCACCTGAACCCGCACATTTTCGGTGCGAACGGTTCGTATGAACTGAGCGGTTCGGGAACCACCTACATCCTGGCATCTGCACTTGGAGATAACCGTGACCTCGCAGACCTTGCCATCGTTGGGGCCATGGGTGACCTGCAGCACCTGAAAAAAGGATATCTTACCGGCATCAACCGCATAATACTGGAAGAAGGTGTGAGCTGCGGTGTGCTCCGTTTTGAAAAGGATCTTCTGCTATTTGGAAAACAGACGCGTCCGGTGTTCAAGCTCCTGCAGTTTGCATCAGACCCGTACCTTCCGGGACTAACAGGCAACGAGGATGCATGTATCGAATTTCTGCACAAGCAGGGCATCCGTTTCAGCGGAGACGAACGCTGGAGGCTCTGGATCGATCTTGAACAGGACGAGAAACAGCGAATTGTTTCGGCTCTTGTGCAGTACTGTCTTAATGCGGGACTGCCACCCTATAAGATACAGCGCCTTGTAGGTGAGGTATATATTCTCCTTAAAGAACGTGAAGGTACGGAGATGCGGGACGCATCCGAATACTCGACGCTCCTGAATGCCACAGCTCGCTATAACCACGCTGATATCGGACTTGCGGTGTGCATGGGCGATCGGGGTGATGCATACGACAAGGCACGCAAGTTGTTGGGGGAGCACAGGCAGAACCTTGTCAATGGTCTGATGTTCGTCAAGGAGCAGGGGATCACGAAACTCACGAACCTGCAGTACTTTGATGCAGGTTCGAACATAAGAGAAACAATTGTGGGAATTATCGCAGGCATGAGCACCTCGATAGTCCAGGACCGGTCCCTTCCAATAATTGCATTCGCGAATACTGATGACGGTGTCAAGATATCAGCACGGGGAACCCAGGACCTAATCAGGAAAGGATTGAACCTCTCAGAAGCCCTTGCAAAAACATCGGCAGAGGTAGGAGGCGCTGGAGGTGGGCATGATATCGCAGCCGGTGCAACAATACCCCATGATAGAAAAGAAGAGTTCATACAAAAACTGGATGCAATGATAGGCACCCAGATCAGGAAAAGAAAATAGCAGGTCTTGCCTGTCGTTCATGCTGCCCTGCTAAATGGATAAGAACGTCTTTCATCGCTTACCCGAACAGTCTCAACCGCTATTGCTAAACAGCTATTTCGGCGAGAAGTCCTGTTATTTCTCCAGTATCCGGTCAAATAGTTGAGAGAAATCCTGTGGTGCTGTCAGGAACCTGAGCTTTCCGATATCATCCACAAGTTCGTACAGGTCTTTTCCCTTGACAAAACCGAAATCAGAGTAGTTTGTGGGCTTTAGACCCCTGAGTGGTGGCACATCTGTATACTTCGGATTTTTGATAAATCCGGTCTCAAGAAGGTAATAAGCTCCCCCCACACGCTCTTTTATGGGTTCGTAGACCGATGAAAAATCACGGCACACCCAGTTTGCCATTTTGAGGACATCAGTGGATGCATTGATGGTGATGTGACCATAATCAGGAGGAATGATAACATTGTCACCTGCTTCTGCTTTAATAAGAACGACATCCGCTACTTTATTGTCTTCCATTTTCTGGAGAAGGTAAGTGGCCTCTCCTTCAAGCACCTGATATACTTCTGTGTATGACATATCAGTTCCAGGCACTTTTGGGTGGTAATGACCTGCAGTCTTGACATACTCACGTCCCAGCATGCCGGGTGGTATCATGGTAATGTCATACCTGAGATTATGCTCTTTGATAATTTCCAGATCTGACTGGGATCTGTACAGGTCACGGTACATATAGTACAAATTAATATTTTCCGCAGACTTGAGCCATTTTTTGTCATAAATGACATCATCCATATCATGAAGCATCCTGATATCTGCTGACCTGGCAAGATCCCCGAAATTTAGCTCCCTCGTCATTATTATACCTCTTGTTTAATTAGCTGATCCGACCTTCGGTCCGATCAGGGTGAAAATGCACATCCGATACATTTTTTACCACTATTCAATTGAATGCGTTACTATATTAAATTTTACCACTGTCCGACATAAATTTAAAAACCATTTGTTTTTTTGAAATGTTCTGTGATCCGCCCGGCGAGATGTTTGCTGATACCTTTTACCTGCATCAGTTCCTCAACTGATGCATTCCCGACCCTGTCCACCGACCCGAAATGCTCAAGAAGTGCGCGTTTTTTTAGCGTACCAATTCCGGGGATGGCGTCAAGTTCCGAGTGTGTCAGTCTTGCCGTGCGCTTCCGCCTGTGTGATGCTACTGCGAACCGGTGGGCTTCGTCCCGTACCTGCATGAGGAGTTTCAGGGCACCTGATGTGCGAGGCAGGATTATTACCTGACCCGCGCCTTTTTTTGGTGTGATGATGTGCTCATAACGCTTTGCAAGACCGATGAGCGGGATGTCCAGAGCAAGTTCCTTCAGCGACCTCTGCGCAGCGCTTACCTGCCCTGGTCCCCCGTCGATAAGTATCAGGTCCGGGATGGGTTCCTGCTCCCTCACAAGACGTGTATACCTGCGTGAGACGACCTCTGCGATCATTGCAAAATCATCCATGCCCGTTACGGTCTTGATATTGAACTGCCTGTACTCGCTGTTTAAGGGCAGACCGTTCTCAAAGACCACCACCGAGCCGACAGCATCAGTACCGGAGATATTGGAAATATCAAATGCTTCGATGTGATGGGGTAATGTTCCAAGGGACAGGACCTCTTTTAGCTGCGTAAGTGCTTCAAGGGCAGTATCATGGGGCTTGCCCTTTAACTGCGCCTGTTTCATGGACATTTCGGCATTCTTAGCAGCCATGTCCAGGAACCTGCGCTTATCTCCCCTCATCGGCACATGGACGCGGACATGTCTCCCGCTTTTTTGAGCAAGCCACTGCATGATAAGTTCTTTTTCCGGAACTTCGTACTGTACCGCGATCTCAGGAGGAACAGGTGAATCCTGGTAGTACTGCTTGATGAATTCCGACAGGGCTTCCGGGATCTCTGCACCTCCGCGTGTGAGTGCGAAATCCGCCCTGCCCATAAGACTCCCGTCCCTGATGTAGAACAGCTGCACATACACTGTGTTCTCGTCCGCGGCTGCTGCTATGACATCCCGGTCATCCGTCCCTGCGGTTGCGGTCTGCTGGCTGGAGAGGCTTCTGATCGCCTCGATGTTGTCACGCACCATGGCGGCAGCTTCATATTCCTGTGCCTGTGCAAGGTCAGCCATTTTCTGATCCAGTTCTTTTAACAGCCCTGCGGTATCCCCTTCAAGGAACCGGACAGCCCGCATGACCTCCTTTCTGTATTCTTCTTCACTGACCGCGCCGATGCATGGTCCGGGGCAGCGCTTGATATGGAAGTTCAGGCAGGGTCGCGATGCTTTGCCATTGATCGGTTTCCTGCATTGGCGTATCCCGAATATCCTGGAGATGATATCAAGCGTCCTCCTGATGGGTTTTACACTGGTGTAAGGACCGAAATAGAGGGCACCGTCCATTAACCTGCGGCGCGTCAGGTATATCCTCGGGAACCTTGAATTGACCGTGACCTTGAGATAGGGATAGCGCTTGTCGTCCCTTAACTGGACATTGTAGCGGGGCTTGTGCTTCTTTATGAGGTTCGCTTCAAGGACCAGCGCATCGACTTCCGAGTCAGTGATGATGTATTCCAGGTCAGCAATGTGCGCAACCAGTACCCGTGTCTTTGGCGACAGGTATTTCTGGGTCTGGAAATACTGGCGCACCCGTTTAGTAAGGGACCGCGCCTTTCCGACATATATCACGTTGTCGGATCCGTCCTTCATCAGGTAGACACCGGGTGCGTCCGGTATCCGTGAGAGATCAATAGCCATTTCCACCTAACTTTTTATGATTGTCTTCAATTTCGAAATTGCACCAAAATCCGTTTGCAAGAAGGTGATTTATTTTGCTTTGCATAAATAAGGAACAGATGGACAACACAACCATTGATGATTACAAGTAAAATCATAAAACAAAGAAAATGAATACTTTCATAACATTAGACAAACTATTTAATTACAGAAAATAACTACGAAACTGAAGTTTTTTTTATCACTCCTTTAAATCGTAGTGGTATATTCATGATTCAACTTAACCAATCATATATGCAAAATTACTATGGTGGTGTGTACAATGAATTCTCATGAAAACGAAGATAAACCAGATTCATGTGATGTATGTTTGTATAAAGCCGATTGCATTACTTCTTTCTTTGAGTACTGTGTATTCACTGGAAAAAATGTCTTATGGACTGAATCTGATAGAATAAAAAGGCATATCAAAACCACTGAATTCATGAAAAATTTCATTCCGAATTATAATTCTAAATATAATCCAAATTTTGAAAAACCCCATTCATGTGATGTATGTGATTATGATATTGAATGTGTAATTCGCTTTGAATATTGTCCATATTATCCCGAAAAAAGAACATTTAACATAAGCCATTCGAAAAAAATTACCCATGAACTGCAACACCGCTGTAAAATATGCAAAAAAATTGTTTCATCTACAAACCCTTATTGTGCTTTCTGTATGAATTATGAAATGGAAGATTCAAAATGCAACGTTTGTGGTGAAGTTTTTTCTGATTTTAAAGATTATGATGAGCATTTGTTGACACATCCACAGTGTGAAATCTGTGGTAAAAGGTGTAAATCTGAATCAGAACTAAAAAAGCACATTAAGAAAGAACATTATGAATGTGAATATTGTAAAAAAATATTCAAGTCAGAACAAGAAAGACAAAATCATATTAGTCTAAATCACCATTGTAAAGTGTGTGGCAATAATTACAAGTTGCTTGCAAATCACATGAAAAAACATCCATATTGCGAAGTCTGCAATAAACATTTTTTAACTAAAGAAGATTATGATGAACAGCACTTGAAACCACATCCAAAATGTAATTATTGTGGAAAACAAAAATTAACAATAATCGAACTGGAAGAACACATCCAGAGTCATAAATGTCCTGTATGTTTCGGTTTTTTCCATCCTCTTGATGAACATTTGAAATCACACCCGAAATGTGATTTGTGTGGCAAACTTCTTTTTGATGATGAAAAATTAGCTGAACACCTGCGTGATGAGCATCAATGTGACATATGTGGTGAACAGTTTGTTGATAAAACTGAATTAAATAAACATCGAGCTGGTCATTTTAGATATTATTGTCCTGTCTGTAAAAGAAAATTTATTAATGAAATTGATTTAAAAGAGCACCTAAAAACTCACCTAAAATGTAGTTTTTGTTCTGAATATTTTAAGAATGAATCCGATTTGGTCAAACATTTGGATGATAATCATCCTAAATGTGAGTTTTGTGGAACTAGGTTCCCTACAAAAAGCATGCTTAAAAAGCACAAGCATAAAAAATAAATTTCAATAAGGTTAGTTGGTAAAGTTTATATGGGAAACATTTCCCTCTTAAACGTGAACCAATAAGATTCAAAGAATGGTAATCTACATATGTTTTTTAAAATTATAATTGATATTTACATGAAATTGATTAATTTGTTATTTCTTCCTCAAGTATCTCAAAAAACCTTTCCCTCGCCTTTTGTTCGAGCCACGGGTAATGCCCGCAGTTCTCTAACAGGATGAACCGAAATTCGTTAAGAATACTGGATAACGGTTTTTCCACTCCTTCAGAAGGATGCGGGTCGTAGTCGCCATGGATCGCGACGACAGGACACTGGATATCTTTTCCGAGTTCCAGTAATTTACCGCTCTGCCGCAGTCTGCTGGCTTCATCCCAGACACTCTGAAAGATGTCGTACTGGAAATCCATTTCTTCGTTGTGTAGAGGTAGAGGATTGAAAGAATCTGCTCTGGACATCAACTCACCGAATTGGGCAAACATAAATACTAACATTATATTTTTGTTTGTGGGTTGTAGGATACCTTTATACATACGGAGATTAACATCAATATTAGCCCATCTTATTATATACTTGAAAACTGTTAAGATGTTCCTAACGGGGTGAAAATGTTCTAACTACCTCAAAAATCATTGATATACATAACTGTGTGATAGAAAACTATGGAGGAGCAAAAGGAACGCTTTACTCTGCAACTCTTGATTACATAGTATATGAAATTAATAAAAATAATGACGTATACAGGAATGCTGCTTTAGTAGTGCACAAGATAGTTACAGGTCATCCTTTCATGGACGGCAATAAAAGAACAGCTTTAGGAATAGCACATATTTATCTTGAATCTAAAGGACTCTACATAACTGCGAGTAAAAAAGATAAACTTGAATTATTGCTAAAAACTGCTAGCTACAAAGTCAATCAGAAAGAAATAGAAAAATGGTTACAGGAAAACACCCGTAAGTTATAATTTGGCTAAAGTCTTCAGAAGATCATCATTTTCTCGCATGAACTCTTTAAGAGATAATTGCTCTTGTGGGGTCAATGCAGGATAGTTACAATTATCTTTAACAAACTCTTGCTTCGGTGCATGACTCATAAACAATCCTCCTATGTGAGTGATAATTAAACTTTAATTCAACTAAAATACAAGTTTAATTCAACTTGAATATAACTTCTACTTACTTAGTTACTTATTTATTCCTATTATATCAACTTACCTACCTACCCTCATATTCACATAATTTTAAGCATACAAAAAATAACGTTAGTATTCGAAGTATATGTAAATCCCAGTTTTATTTTTTAAATGGAGTTGTCGGTGGGATCATCCAAATTCTCATATTTCCTTAGCCCAACTCTTCCTTAAGCACCTCAAAAAACCTTTCCCTCGCCGTTTGTTCGAGCCACGGGTAATGCCCGCAGTCCTTCAACAGGATGAACCGGAAATCGTTCAGAATACTGGATAACGGTTCTTCCACTCCTTCAGGAGGATGCGGGTCGTAGTCGCCATGGATCGCGACCACTGGACACCGGATATCATTTCCGAGTTCCAGTAATTTGCCGCTCTGCCGCAGTTTGCTGGCTTCATCCCAGACACTTTGAAAGATGTCGTAATTGAAATCCATTTCTTCGACCTGAAGAGGCAGAGGGTTGAAGGAATCAACTTCCGACATCAACTCTCCTAACCGGACAAAGGTTGCATTCCTGTCGTCAGAATCAGGGTCATTCAGGATTTCGTCCATTGCATAGAGTTTTGACATTCTTTTTTTAACAAGGCGACTTAACCGACTTTGCATTATTACCGGGACGTATTTTTCCTCGAAGGGACCGCTTCCGATGAGTATCAGTTTTCTCACATATCCGGGATGACGGGACGTAAAAATAAAGCTTAACCACGCTCCCCATGAATGACCGACCAGTGTCACAGGGAGGTCCCCATGCGTTTTCAGGATGTACTGCAATTCCTGAACCTGCCCGTCAATGGACATAGCAGTCTGTAGGGGTTCTAAAGTACCGCATACAGAAGCCAGTTCCCGTGCCAAAGGTGCCATTTCCCCTGCCGCGCCCGGACCGCCGTGAACGACAGCAACAGAAAAGGGCGCGCTTCCGTATTTCCTTGGATTTTCCATTTCTATGTTTGGTTCGATCTCATTTTAGTAGAGGGTTTTGGATATTCAATAGGTTCAAACAGATTCGAAGTTTAAGCAAAGTATATACCAAATAATTACCAAGTTTCCTTTACAAATTTAGTCTAATCAAATCCAATCAATCTAACTTGGACCACAGGAATAGAAAAGGGGACAAAATAATGAGAACAAAATCACAACAATCAGGATCATACGCATCCGGATTGTTTATATCGATACTGCTTGTTGCATCGGTCTTACTGTCAGGATGTGTCGGTCCTGATAATACCGGTGTGACCGAACCAGAGGGAGCATCCACCGGCGTGGTGATCCCGTGCTCGGGCGAGCAATCCGTACAGGGCGACGAATATCTTATACTTGCACCGAAGATGCTATTCTCAGGCGGTGAGAGTTCCGTGACAATGGCTGCATTTGCTGATGAGCAGCCAGTCACCCGGTGCATACACTACAAACTCACAGACGAGGACAACAACGAAATACCACTCTTCCAGGCTTCCACAGGCGAATCAGGTCATTCTGTGGCATCCTTTGCAGTGCCTGAGGTCGAAGAGGGAAGATATGTACTCAGTGCTGAACCTGTTGGTTCTGACACCGAGTTCAAGACCGTAGTAGAGGTCGTGAAAGGCAATCCCATATTCATCGAGACAGACAAGCCCATCTACAAACCCGGTCAGACCATACACGGACGCATGCTTATCCTGAACAACAACCTTGTGCCTGTGGAACAAGACCTCAGGGTTGAGATATCGGACGCCAAGGGCATCAAGGTGTTCAAGGAAGACCTTATATCCAACGAATACGGGGTTGCATCCTTCGACCTGCCGCTGGCATCCGAACTGAACCTCGGCACATGGAAGGTAAAGGCAACATCAGGCTCATCCTCTTCTGTGGTGGACATAAGGGTCGAGGAGTACGTCCTGCCAAAGTTCAACGTGGAGGTCACAACACCAAAGGACTGGTTCCTTGTCTCTGACGACATAACAGGCACGGTATCTGCAGAGTACTTCTTCGGGAAAGATGTCGAAGGCGAGGTTACCATCGAAGCTTCACGGTATGTAGGGACATGGGAAGAATATGCGACATTCAGTGCAACCCTTAAGGACGGCTCTGTGGAATTTGAGCTTCCGCCTGTTGGATACGCAGCCGGAACCTACGGCGCAGGCGGTCAGGGCAGCCTCATGCTCAACATCACGGTCACGGATACAGGAGACCACAGCGAGAAGTCCACAAAATTGCTGACCATTTCCGAATCACCGGTGATCTTGCAACTTATTCCCGAATCCAGTTTCATAAAACCGGGAATGCCGCTTCAGGTACTTGTTGTTACAAAAGACCCTGACGGGAACCCTGTGGATACCACCGTGGAAATGACAACAACCTTCAGGGACGAAAAATACGAGGACACAGAGAAGAACATGAAAGTGGATACGGAAAACGGTGCTGCCCTCGTATCCCTTGATGTACCGGATGATGCCACGAACCTGTATATCAATGCGGTTACAGAGGATGGGGATTCGCGGGCTGATGTGTCACTTAATGCTGCATATTCACCCAGCGCCAGTTTCATCCATATCAGCCAGACCAGCGACGGTGTGCCTGAAGTTGGCGGAACGATATCATTCACGGTCTATTCCACGAATCCGGGCACCGTGTTCTATGATGTTGTTGCGAACGGCAGAACCGTCTATTCCGCAACAAGCAGCCAGCGTGATATCACCATCCCTGTGACACTCCAGATGAGCCCGCAGGCAAAGGTCGTTGTATATATGATCAATCCCAACAGCGAGGTGTCTGCGGACGCCCTGCCCTTCAATGTCCAGTTCACTACCCAGCTGGACCTTGATGCGGACTTTGACAAGGAGGAAGTGACACCCGGCTCTGACGTGTCCGTTGACTTCGATGCAGGAAGCCAGTCCATGATCGGTTTTTCCATTGTTGACGAATCCGTGTATGCGCTGAGCGAAGGCAGGCTGAACCTGAAACAGGTTTTCGATGAGCTGGAACGCCGTTTCATGGAACCGCAGGCTGAGGCACACCCGACTTCCTCATGGTATCGTCCGGGTGCATATGATGTCATGGATAGTGCAGGAATGACAGTGCTTGCATCCCCGGGTATCAATGTTCCCCAGGCTGAAGTGGGATGGGTTGAAGACGAGATGGTCTTTGCGGGAATGGCAATGGAGGCAGAGGCAGACGGTATGGTACCTCCACGTGCAGTACCTGCGGTACAAAAAGCTGCGGATGAGAATGCGGCTGCGACAGGAGCTGGTGAAGAGCAGCTTGCAGAAGTGCAGCGAGTGCGCCAGTTCTTCCCTGAGACATGGATATGGATGCCGGACCTCCTGACAGATGAAGACGGGCGTGCCCACCTTGACCTTACGGCACCTGACAGCATCACCACATGGCGGATGCATGCGGTATCCTCAGGTCCCTCAGGTATCGGGATATCGGAAGCAGACCTCAAGGTGTTCCAGGATTTCTTCCTTGACCCGGACCTTCCCTATGCAGTGACCCGGGGAGAGGAGTTCCCGGTCACGGTGCAGGTCTACAACTACCTCGATACCCCACAGAATGTACGCCTTACACTGGCAGGAGCAGACTGGTTCGAACTGGTCGGCGACAGCCGGCAGGAAGTGTCTGTGGACGCCAACAGTGTGAACTATGTAAGCTTCACCATCAGACCAACAGAAGTCGGGATAAAGACAATCGAGATCACTGCACAGACGCCAACAAAGGCTGATGCTGTAAAGAAGGATATCATTGTCGAAGCCGAAGGAACCGAGCGGGAGATCGTGGAAAACGGCATCCTGAAGGCTGGGACAGTCGAGCTGGACCCCGGGCTTCCGGCTGGTATCGTGGATGATTCAGGAAAGGTGCTGGTGAGTTTCACACCGAGCATCGTGGCACAGACCATAAGCGGTGTGGACAATCTTCTTGCCATGCCCTACGGATGCGGTGAGCAGAACATGATGTTCTTTACTCCTGATGTGGAGATACTGCGGTATCTCAAGGCGACAGGACAGGACAATCCGGAGATACAGGCGAAGGCTGAGATGTTCATAATTACGGGATACCAGCGTGAACTTACATTCCGGCACAATGACGGTTCATTCTCTGCCTTCGGGGAAAGCGACCCTGAAGGCAGCCTCTGGCTTACCTCCTTCGTGCTGTCCAGCTTTAGCAGTGCCCGTGATGTTACCGCCATCGACGAGGACGTGTTGATGGAGGCTGCTGACTGGATAGAGAAGAAACAGGAAAGTGACGGTTCATGGGAGCCTGCCGGCTTTGTCATACACCAGGACATGATGGGCGGATTGAGCGGTACCTACGCACTGTCTGCTTTTGTCACACTGGCGCTTGAGGAATACGGCCATGCCAACCCCATCGTGATGACAAATGCACAGAACTATCTTGAGGACAATCTGGAGGATCAGGACGACGCCTATGCACTGGCTCTTGGCACCCTGGCATTGCAGAAGCTGGACAGCCCGATGGCTGATGTGGCTCTTAATAATCTTCTGGCACTCTCCAAGGAGGATGAGAACGGCATGTACTGGGGATACGACAGTGAAGTGTCCCCTGTGAGAGAGTACGGAGGCTACATGTATAACCCGCCTTCCAGCAAGAATGTGGAGACCACGGCATATGCGACCCTTGCCCTTATGGAGGCAAAGAACCCGGCTGCCAATTCCGCATTGAAGTGGATAGCTGCACAGAGGAACAGCAATGGCGGTTTCTCCAGCACTCAGGATACCGTGGTGGCATTCAAGGCATTGATGACTGCGGCTGCATCTGCAGGTCAGGACATCGATGCAACGGTTTCGGTGTACGCGGATGGAGAAAAGATCAAGTCCATGGACCTGAATCCCGCCAACTACGATGTGCTCCAGATCGTTGAGGTTCCGGAAGGGGCGGATACCGTCCGCCTTGAACTGGAAGGCAGCGGTGAGGTGAACTACCAGATGGTCAAGAAGTTCAATGAGATACTGCCTGATGTTGTGGTGCACGAGGAGATCGAACTTGACGTGGTGTATGATGCCACGGATGTGTCTGTAAACGATATCGTGAACGTGCGGGCGCGGGTGAAGTACAACGGCATGCCCGGCATCGGAGGCTTTGTGGTGAATTCCAGCGGCATGATGATAGTGGATATCGCAGTGCCTACCGGATTCAGTCCGGTGACATCAAGCCTTGATGCACTGAAGGACGACGGTACCATCACCCGCTACGAGATCGCAGGACGGAAGGTTGTGCTCTACATAAACGAACTGGCTGTTGGTCAGGAACTCGATTTCACCTTGCAGGTGAAAGCACTGTTCCCTGTCAAGGCAATAATCCCTGACAGCCGGGCATATTCGTACTACAACCCCGAGGTAAAAGCAGAAGTGAAGGGAGTGGATATCGTGGTGGAGTAAATAAGATTTAAGGGGAGTGGGGGATTTTTGTATTGGAGGAGGGGTGGGGATTGATATTTTAGAGGGTTCTGATGATGTTCAACTTTTATCCCGTATCTTCAAAAAATATTTAGTAAATTTTATATCTAAAAAATTGAAAAGAAGTACATTATGTCTAATGAAACAAATACACCATTATTATCATATCGCGGGAAACAATTAGACCATTTCGACTTAGCAGCCTCTAAAGTAATAGCAAATGTCACAAAAGAAAAATTATCTGAAATATTGGTTGCGATTTATGATGTGGGGCTAAAGAAAAACCAAGTATTTTTTCAACATGATGATTGCAATCACCTATGCTCAAACTACCGCGATTACCAAAATCTACTTTATCAGATTGGATTTCTTGATAAGATCAGTAGAGGAAAATATATTCTAACACCAGATGGTGAAAATGTTGCCAGAGGTGAACCTTTTTGCAAACATTTCCTTCAATCCCTTCTACGACTCGTTAAGGAAAAAAAAGAAGATGATAGACATGCATTGCTTTTATTATGGTTCTATCATCAAGCCTCTGTTATGGCAGGTGAACACCCACGAACAGAGCATTTCCGTAAGAAAAGTGATAAAAGAGATTCCGCATATCCAGCTATTCGAAAAGAAGTAGCAAAAACTATGACAAAATTGGTTCAATCTTGTTTTGAACAAGCCTTTTTTGAAGAATGAGAACAATTAATAAAACAATGAATTAAAAATCAGTTTACATGAAAACAACAGGTTCGAGAACAATGAAAGTTGATGAATATGTAGATATGTTCTTTAAAACTGCAAAAGAAATGGGATACACACTTGAAACATGTAAAAGGGGCAAAGCAAGCGGGCAACCACAAATCAATTTTGGTAATGAACCCATTTCAAAAGTATAAATATTACCTTGTACAATTATCGTATGAGGGGT
>JAFGQV010000019.1 GCA_016935475.1 Methanosarcinaceae archaeon | reverse complement strand
TGTGGAACATGCGTGGATGAATGTCCGGTTGAAGCAATTTCATTAAATGACAACGACGTCGCAGTTGTTAACGCAGATGAATGTACCGAATGTGGTGCATGCGTGGATGCATGCCCGGTTGAAGCAATTTCAATGGAATAAAGCAATTTATTCCATTACCATTTTCTATTTTTCATTTCAGTTTTATCATTTGAGGTAATGCATGGCGAAGCCAATAAAAGCGGGAATATTAGGGGCCACAGGTGCAGTTGGGCAGCGTTTCGTAGAAGCGTTAGCTGACCATCCATGGTTTGAGATATCATGTCTTGCAGCATCCGGTCGGAGTGCCGGAAAAACCTATGAGGATGCAGCTAACTGGAGACTTGATTTTCCTCTCCCTGAAACAGTGGCCAAGAAAGAAGTAGTCCCGGTTGACCCATCAAAGGTGGATGCTGATGTAGTGTTCTCGGCTCTGCCTGCAGATTATGCAAAGACCGTAGAAGCAGAATTTGCAAAAGCAGGGTTCGTAGTAGCAAGCAATGCATCGGCATACAGGATGGAAAAAGACGTGCCTCTTGTTGTTCCGGAGGTCAATGCAGACCATCTGGCTTTGATCGATGTCCAGCAGGACGGGCGCGGATGGGATGGGTACATCATAACAAATCCCAACTGTTCCACTATCATGATGGTAATGACCCTCAAACCACTGATGAAGTTTGGTCTTGAGTCGGTCAATGTCGCCACCATGCAGGCAATATCAGGAGCCGGTTATGAGGGTGTCCCATCAATGGCAATTCTTGATAATGTTATTCCATATATCGGGGGAGAAGAGGAAAAAATGGAGAGCGAAACCCTGAAACTGCTTGGGGATTTTGACGGTGAGAAGATCACCAATGCAGATGTAAGGGTCAGTGCATCCTGCAACAGGGTTCCGGTAATGGACGGTCATACAGAAGCGATCTGGGCTGCCATGAGCGACGATCCGACACCTGCAGACGTTCGAAGTGCGTTCTTAAACTTCAATCCCGATCTTGGCGATCTTCCCACAGAACCGGAAAAGGCACTGATCGTCAGGGATGAAAATGACAGGCCACAGCCTCGTCTTGACAGGAACATGGGTCGAGGCATGAGCGTAAGTGTTGGACGCATCCGGGAAGGAATTCGCTATATTGCAATGGGGCACAATACCATTCGCGGTGCGGCCGGTGCAAGCGTCCTTAATGCTGAACTTCTGCATAAGATGGGCAAATTGTAGGTCCCAGAGTGAATACGATGCGGCTCAGAGTTATACTTGTAATGTTACTTGTATGGGGTATGCTGCTGACAACAGCCAGTGCAGCCCCCGTCAAATTCGACGAATCATCGATCTTTGAACTGGAAACAGTCTCCCTTTCTGAGTTGCACGAAAATCCAGGAATCTATGATGCCACGATTGCCTACCGCAAGATCAGCGTCGTTGGGACCTTTTCTGAACTGGGGAAACAATCGACAACCATCACACAGGACCCATATAGTTTGAGAATTGATCCTATACAGGAATCATTATTTACAGGATTTAGCGTGGGTGATGATGTTAAGATCACGGGCGAGTTTCGCTACGATCCCATAGAAAAAGATGTATTCATCCCAACCTATGTGATGCATTATCCACTTGAGTATCTGGGAGAAGTTGAGGTAAGCGAAATTCTGAATAATATTGATTCTTACAACGGTAGATTCGTTACTATTATCGGCAACCTTACAACTCTGGAAGAATCAATGGGACGCTATTTTGCCTATGTGCGGGATCCCTCCACAGGTGATGAACTGAAAGTAATGTTCTATGGCGACACCAGTCTGGAAGCAGGTACTATCGTTGAAGTTTCCGGACTGTTCAACGGTGGCATCCTGCATAGCGAGAACATGGTAAAATATCAACCTCCTTTCTCTTTGAAGACGCTGATTCCCGGTTTTTCGGCAATGATGACAATAGCATTGCTGGGTATTCTTGCGATACTTTTTAAATATGAAAAGCATAATGGCTAACGATTATTATGTTAATGGTTCTATCAATAGGCGGGTCCATACTTGCCAGGGATCTAAGTCCGGATCGTTTTCTTTTGTATGCTAATGTACTTCGGGAACTCTCCGCCGAGCACAGTCTGGTGGTTGTAACCGGGGGAGGTAAGGCAGCAAGGGATTACATCAATGTGGCTCGTAGCGTGGGTGCTAACGAGGTTGTATGCGATTTTATAGGGATCGATATAACACGCTTAAATGCACAGTTACTGATATCTGCACTTGGCAAAGATGCATACCCGGAACCTCCAAGGGATTACAAAGAAGCAGAAGCAGTCATTGCATCCGGTAAGATCGTTGTCATGGGGGGTGTGGTACCAGGACAGACAACAGATGCGGTATCTGCGATCCTGGCCGAATACCTGAATGCGGACCTGATGGTGGTTGCAACATCTGTGGACGGGGTGTATTCTGCAGACCCGAATACAAACCCGGATGCTGTAAAGTATGAAAAAATGACTGCAAAGGAACTGGTCAATACAGTGATGTCCATTGAGATGAAAGCAGGATCGAAATCGCCTGTGGACCCGCTGGCTGCAAAGATCATTGAGCGCTGCAAGATCGAGACCATTGTAATGGATGGCAATGACCCGGCTGTAGTTTCGGATGTTATCATGCAGATGGCCACCAAAACAGGATCAATGGCACGTATCCATTCCGGGACAATTATCGGTTTTGATTAGCAGTAAGGTCGGATCTGATCATGTTGCGAAACCGTGTAATTGCGATCTTATCCATCATGTTGATGCTTTCCATATCTTCACTGGCAGGTGCATCATCCACAACAGGTGCCGTGGATATTGTGGATGTCTTCTCGGACGAAAAGCTGTGCGATACAACCATCCGGTTCGATGAGCCTGTAGAAAACGCAAAAGTGGTTTTTGAAATGAGGCACCATGGGGAATTAGTGGATTCGATAACACTTGATATCGGATCGGTGCCAGCAGGAGAAGTTACAAAAATAGTTTTCTGGGGAGAAAACGAACTGGAATATAATTATTATAACACCACTGTAAGCGTGTATGTAAGCAATGAACTTGCTGCCAGTGCCTCATATCCTTTTACTTACAACACCATCGCACTTCCACGTTTCAGGGTCATGGATTTCAGTGCAGACAGCTCAAAGGCCTTGATAGTGATGAGCCCGGCAAGTATTTACAAGCCGGGTGTAGCGGACATCGTTGTTAAGCTGCTCAAAGGCGATGAGGTGGTCTATACAGAGACAATGGACAATGTGGCGATATTGCAGTCAAAGGAGATACAGATAAACTGGCCTGTTCTTCTTGAAAGTAAATCCCATTACACTGCGACGCTTTTAGCTTATTCCCATGACCCGAGGATCACGGTATCACACCTTTCCGATTTCACAGCATCTGAGGATGTTGATATCATCGATGATGACGTGGACGTGGACGAGTTCGGTGCAAGCATAGATATAATTGGCAGGTCACAGGTTCCGTTCACAGGCACTGTTCTTGTAGAACTCGAAAAAGACGGGGAGAAGATCGTTTTTGAAGAAGAGAGCGATGTCCTCATAAATAATAAGGACGACACAATAGGGATTGTCTGGAACGATCTGCCGGGTGGCGAATATGATGTGAATATCTACGTTCTAACCCCGGAACGAACTGTGCTCGATACCTACGAAACCATTATCCGCCTGCCTGAACCGATTATCCTGGGGACAGAAGCAGAAACAAATGCACCTGGTTTCGGGTGTGTTAGTGGGCTGGCTGTTCTGGCTATTGCAGGTCTGTTGATTCGGCGCCTTTAAAGGGAGATTGGATGTTTGACATAATCATTCGGAGTGTGACACAGCGTAAGGTGAGGAGCGGGCTTACCATCTCTGGCATAGCCCTTGGTATATTTGCACTGGTGGTTATGGGTGGAATGTCAGAGAACTTTAACCAGACATTTGAAAATTCCATGAGCCTGACCAGTGATAAGATCCGGGTGTTTGCAGAAAGCGGGATGTTCGGTGGCGGTTTGACCGATGATAAAGTACCTGATGTTAAGCGTGTGCCGGGGGTGAAGGATGCCTATGGGATCCTGCTGACGACCTTTGACGAAGACCAGATGGGTATGAGTGGAAAACAGATATTTGCTCTGCCACCCGAGAAAAGTAGAATAGCCCTTAAACCGGTAAAACTCAAGGCCGGCCGCTTTCTGGAGCCGGGTGATACGTACCAGGTACTGGTAGGGACAAGCATAGCCGGTGAGTACGACCTGCAGATCGGAAGCAAGCTTGAGATACATGATAAGAATTTTACTACTGTTGGCATCCTTGAATACACTGGTTCGTTTTTTGACAGCACCGCTGCGATACCACTGGAAACCGCCCAGGATATCTATGATCTTGAACATTCGCTTTCCACGATCTTTGCAATTCCGGAAGAGGGTATAGATGCTGATATCCTTGCCAAGAGGATCGAATTGAGCGTCGATGGGACCAGTACACTTTCTCCCAGTGAACTGCGGGAGCAGGCAAGCCAATCCCTTTTGATCTTCAGCGTGATCACCATAAGTTCTGCGCTGCTGGCAGCAATTATCGGTGGTCTGAGTGTCATGAACACCATGCTCATGTCTGTGACCGAGAGGACACGGGAGTTCGGGATACTGAGAGCCATGGGTGCAGAGACAAAGGATATTCTTCTGATCACACTTGGCGAGGCGGCGCTTCTGGGTATTATCGGAGGACTGGCGGGTATCGGGACTGGAAGTGCGGCAGTCTATTTGCTGAACCTCTGGCTTTCAGGAAAGGGAATCATACTTTTTGCCATCACCCCAAGGCTTCTCGTGGTTGCCCTGCTATTTGCAACGGTCATCGGGATGCTCTCGGGTCTGTATCCTGCGTACCGTGCAACGAAGATGAGTCCAATGGAGGCGCTCAGGTATGGGTGATATTATCCTGGATGTAAGGGATGTTTCCAAGACATATATGCAGGGAAAGATACCTGTGACAGCACTGCACGATGTCACCTTTTCCGTGGAAAAAGGGGAGTTTGTGGCAATAATGGGACCAAGCGGTTCTGGAAAGTCAACTCTAATGGGTATTGTGGGGTGTCTTGAAAAACCAACTGCAGGGGCGGTAATTATTGATGGTGTCGAGGTTACCAGCGTATCTGACAGGCAGCTTCCCAGGATCCGGCGGGAGAAGCTCGGTTTCGTGTTCCAGCATTATAATCTCCTGAATTCCCTGACCGCACTTGGAAATGTTGACCTTGCAATGCGTTTTTCTCATGTTTCCAGGCGAGAGAGGCTGGAACGTGCAGAGACGCTCTTGAAAAAACTGGGTCTCGGGGATCGATTGAACCACAGGCCGACTGAGCTTTCAGGCGGGGAACAGCAGCGTGTTTCAATAGCAAGGGCAATGGCAAACTGGCCAGCTATCATCCTTGCTGATGAACCGACCGGCGAGGTGGACAGCAAGACCCGTGATGCGATCGTCGAAACGTTCAAGTTGTTAAGGTCCAGGGGGCAGACGATCATTGTTGTCACACATGACCCGGATGTTGCGAAAAACTGCGACCGTGTGCTGCGGATCGTGGACGGGACTATTATGGATGAATAATTCATGGCTTGAACAACAGCCAGTCTTATCCAGACATTTTTCCAGTTCATCACCAGAACAGGTGCATTAATCGATCCATTTTCTTTTAAGACCGGCAATGCTGTCAAAATCAGCATCCTGCGAAATTATGGTCCCTGCACCTGCGACAAAGGCAGTTGCTGCGTGGATGGCATCCCTCGGGAGAAAGTTATATTCTTTAATAAGATCGAGAGCCTTCCAGATAACAATCTCATTAACATCAATAAATGTCATATTCGCCATTGATAATAAGGCGTCAAGGTTCTTTATCGCGGTGTCGCGACCTTTGACCTTGTTTACTTTGTAGAAAACCTCGTCAAATGTTAGAAAAGACGTGCAGGCTGGCATTTCAGCGTTCTGCACAAGTTCCAGGATATCCCTGCACCAGTCTCCGATATTTGTATCATCAAGGATTGCATAGATGATCAGATTTGAATCCAGGTAATTCAATTTATCCTCTCTTCCAGTTCGTCTTCGTAGGCTTCGTGAGGTTCGAATTTAAGCTTACCCATGCCTTTTGCAGTCTCCCTGAAAACCGCAACAGCATCTACCGGGGTTTTTTCGATCTCCAATTTGTGATCTTTTAATTTGAATAATAACCTTGAGCCGGGGTGTATATTCAAAGCATCCCTGAATTCATGTGGGATCACCACCTGTCCTTTGGGACCGACTTTCATTATTACTTCCATATTATCCTCTTTAAATTGTAATTAGTATAACTCGTATTTATACTTGTTTGGAATGTGCCAGTATGAAGCACAGCATCCATAACCCGGCGAGCATACATTGAGCAAACCAACTGAAACAAAAACTGCAATATCATGGGAGGCAGTAGGTTTGTTTGATCATCACTTCAGTTCCGCAAGTTCCCATCCGAGATGTTCTTTGATGATCGTGTATGCCATACCGGGTGGCACAGCCCCCGCATCTGTGATAATGAGGTCGATATATTCAGGAGGGGTTATGTCAAACGCCGGGTTTTTCACACGGACGTTTTTCAGTTCTTTGAGTTCTTCAGGTTCGATGACCTCATCGATTGACCGCTCCTCGATCTCGATGAACTCCCCTAAAATGGTATTGGGACTGAATTTGTAGGTCTCGGCTGCTGCCAGGAAATTTATCCGGGCTTCGTGTGCAGCCAGTGCAAGCTGGGATGTCCCGATCTTGTTGACAAGGGCACCGTTTACTGCAATGGCATCCGCACCCACGATAACGGTGTCAACGTCTTTCATGCAGTAGCGTGCCGCCGAGTCCACGATGAGGGTTGTGGGTATCCCGAAGTCGTTGAGGTGTTTGATGGTAAGCAGCCCCTGTTTTCGTGGCCGTGTCTCGGTGGCGATGACCGAGATATTCTTACCCTGTTCAAATGCGGTTGTGATGACCGAGAGTGCTGCATGGGAGTTGCAATGGGTCATTATCACGTCACCGTCACGGATGCGTCTGGCTCCGATAGCCCCGATCTTCCCAAGGGCATCATCTGCCTGTTTGATAAAGCGGCTGGCGTTGCCGATGATCTCCTCTCTTGCATCTTCAACGGTGGAGGCAGTATATTTTGTTGTGAGCCTGACAGCATTTGGAAGCGAGACTGCGGTTGGTCTGGTACCAATGAGAATGTTTGCAGCATCTGTGACCATGGCAGCGAATTGTTCCATTGAGTCAGCTTCGAGGGTTTCTGCATACTCGCGAAGTGCAAAAGCTGCAGCCGTTGCGATCCGGCCAGCACCGCGTATCTCCATTGTGCGTATCTTTTCTGCTGTTTCGAGAAGATGGTTCATGTATGATAGATTGGAGGTTGTGGAATTTATATGTATCTTTTTTTGAAAGTGAATGGTCAGGAACGAATGAAAAAAGTTAGTTGTATCACCCATTGGATATCCGGAAATTTCCAGTCAAAATTTATCCTGTCCAATATATATTTATGTATTTGATAACTATTATACATATAATAATCGGGATAAAATTGCACATTATGATATAAAGGGATCAAATGCACATGATTCGAATTGGCTAAAAGAGGGATGAATATTGGATAATGTTAATGTTTCAACAGTTGAAAATAAGGGACTGCGTACTGCAGTAATTGCAATTCTTCTGATAGGTCTGGTGGATATACTCTTATCTTCGATCTTCGCACAGTCTGCATACAATTTTGCAGTGTTCAGCGTACTATTGATCATAACAGGTATCACAGTTCCATTTATCAGAATGCTCAGGACACGCTCATACAAGGTCATTGCCTGTATTTTCATTGGCTTTGCAGCATACTGGGTTGTGGGTACTGCCTACAACGACCCGGATGTAATGTTCGGACAGTTCCTGCCGGTCGTAATATTTGCTTTCGCAAATGGCATAGCAATACTTATATCCATAGTGGATGGGAGCAACAGTGGCTCTATATACAGTAGCATGGGATTTACTGTGGTCGCGTACAATGTATTGATCACAGGAGACCTGAGCTATGTTGGTGGAAAACCTGACATACTCCTGCTTTCAGCAGTACTGTGGTCACTGATACCGATGCTCTGGTGTTATCTATTCTCAAAGACAACAGCAAGATTGACGTTCAATGCAAAGAACCGTTTTATCTCAACATTGAAAAACGGCATATTAACGCTTCCTGTGTACCTCCTGCTTGGTGTTGTTATCCTGACAAGCCAGGGTGTGCGCTCATTTAATATCCCGTCGGCATCTTCCATCGGTGATTTCTTTTCTGCAAATCCCATGATCACCGAGATACTCATTGCTGCAAGCTGGTTCTACCTGCTGGTACACACGATCGCTATAATGGTTGCATTCTTCTCAAACGAACTGGTGCTGCATGCCTACAAGATCGAAAAAGGCATCAACGACGATGGTGAGATCGAGTATCACATCGAAAAGAAAACAGAGGCACCAAAGGTAGAGACGGATGACCCATACAAGAACATAATCAAGGAAATGAAAGCGTTCAAGAAAGATTTCGGAGCAGGCAAGGTCAACCGTCTTGTTGCTACCCAGAAGACAGGCAAGATCAGGAGCGAGATGGACCTGCTGACCACGAAGTACCACCATGGTTCGAAAGAGGAAGCAGAAAACCTATTTCAAGAAATCGAAAAGGAGATCGAGTTCGCTTTCAGGTAGTGATAAAACGTGAAATTGGATACAGAGGACTATATCCACATCCTTGATACATGTGAGATAAAGGGTCATGATGAGGCAATTCTCAGGATACTCAGGTATATCGAACTCGGCTATCCTGTGATGCTGTATGGACCTCCCGGTAACGGAAAGACGACCATTGCGGAACATATCCTGTCATATATCGGTAAGGGTGAGGACAGTTTCCTGAAAGTGGAAGCTACAGAGACCATGAGCGAGTACCAGGTCATAGGAGGCTTTCACCCGCTGGCGATGTCGGGAAATCCCGAACTTGCGGAGAAGTTCATGTACAAGGATGGAGCTGTAACCCGCGCCATCGAGTCAGGTAAGAACATGCTTATCGATGAGTTTACGCGGGCTCCCAGTTCTGCGTACTCAGGATTGTTCTTGCTGCTGTCGAGGAACACACTCCCGCTTGAGTATAAGGAAACCATGCTCATAAAACCGGATGGTTGGGTCCTGCTTGCCACTGCTAATTTTGGAGACGAAGGGACGTTCAAGTTGAGCAATGCCCTTAAGAGGCGTTTTGTGCCGATCAACGTGGGATACGTTTCCACAGCAACCGAAAAGACGCTTATATCAGGCATCACTCCTGACCTTGACCCCGAAGTTGTGAATGCCATACTGCTTTTTGCAAGTGAGACGCGCTCCCTCTGGAAAAGAGACCGCAGCATTCCTGAAGGACTGTCTACGGATGGTGTTATCAAGATCTCACGGTACTGTGACCTTGCTATGTCGCAGGGATTTGACCGCAAGAGCGTATTCGTGGATGCGGCATTCCACCAGAGTACCATCATAGCGGATGAGACCGACCCGCGTTCCATCCAGCTTGTCCAGGAATTGGCATTAAAAGTTGCAGAAGACCTGTGATATGATCCAAAAAAACCTTTCGATGGATGGACTTGTGTCCAGGTGCATTGAGTATTCTTTAGACCCTCACAATACGCAACTGTATGATAAGACCGTATCCATGTGCAGTGAGATAGCACATCTTCACCTCAGGGCAGATTACTACGTTCCCCCGACCACCGGGCGCATGGTCTACCGCCCGTATACCGGTGAAGGTCATGTCAATATGAACAGGACGATCCAGGAGTTCTGCAGCCGTGGACGCCGAACGGATGCAATAATTACCAGAACACGTGTCAAGGATATCTACAGGAAGAACTTTGCGCTTGTGATCGACAGCAGCGCCGTTACCACTGCACAGGGTCTTGGCAGGAAACTTAATGACGATATCGATGAAAAAGAAGCCCCGGAGATCCTGGCAAAGATCGCTGCTGTGTCGATCCTTGAGAGTGCCAGAAAGACAGCGGATCTGATAGATATCCTTCCTTACGGAAAAGGCGTGGATGGTCCTTTTAACGAACAGCAGTATTCATACCGGAAGATATTACTGCGCAGTGGTGCCGGTGTTAACCGCCTTGACCATGCGCTTGCAAGGCTTTTGCAGATCGAGTGGGACAAACGTGCAGGTGCAAAACATCTCGTTATCCTGACAGGAGGATTGCCCGAAGCCGGAAGAATGAACCTGCTGGATGATATCGAAGTCCAGGAAACCGTTCTCCAGTACCTTGCCCACATGCAAAAGCGTGGTGTGCGGATTCTCTACATCCCCCTGCTAACAGATGAGAGGTTCGCAGGGATGCGGATTGGCTCGCACAGCCCCAGAAGTTTTGCAGCCAAGGTCGAGAGGATCGGGATCGCTGTGGCAGAACTGAATAATGTCCAGACGCTGCCCGAGGTTCTCAGGGATGGTTTCAAGCGTATGCACTCATACAAGACGCATGTGGCGGTATTTGAGTGAGATATCTGGTAGCTGTGATAATGGTTAATTGGTGAGAGGACAAAACGAGACAAAACCAAAAGAAACCTGCAAACATCTCACGTAAAACCGGATTCATCCCGTCCCACACGTAAATATATATAACAATTGAACAAATCATATAAAGCATGGATTACGATGGACGTTTCAAGAAGATCGCTGAAGCCACCATCATTTTTGTAACCATTGCGGTCATATACATCACAAAGCAATTTCTGAGCATAATCCTGTTAAGCATCTTCTTTGCCTATATGCTCAACCCTGCATATTCGTATTTCCTGCGCATCACCAAAAATAAGCAGGTATCGGCATTTCTGTCCATATTGATGGTCTTTCTCGCTTTAGGGGTGTTTGTGATTGCCATCATTGACCCGCTGGTGACCGAGGTATCAAGGTTCTCGGAATCGTCGGATGAGATATATCTGGAACTGACTGCGTTTTTTGATAACATCGTCGGTCGCATCCACATCTACCTGCCCGCGGGAGCGTCTGCCTACACAGAACAGATAAGCGGTCTCATTTCTGCCCCGGCAAGCTGGCTCATCCCGAAAGCTGCTGGTGTGGTCTCAGGTTTTGCTTCGAACATTCCCATATATCTTGTCGGCATCGCTGTAGCCATAATGCTCACATACTACCTGCTAATGGATGGCAAAAGTGGAATTGATGCTGCTCTTGACCTGCTACCTGAAAAAAAGATCATCCGGCACTTCCTGAACGAACTGAACCTCATTTACCACAGTCTCTTTAATGTATATTTCATCACCTGCATCCTGACAGGAGCAATTGCCGTAGCCGGTTTTTTTGCACTCGGGATTCCGTATCCCATTGCATGGGGCATGGTCACAGCTATCCTCGCACTGCTTCCCATAATGGGACCCGGGACCGTATACTATTCCATGGCTCTTTATTACCTGCTGGTCTCTGACTATGCAACAGCCGTACTTCTGGTCATATTCGGGAACGTGTTCCTTGATGTGGTCCCCTCCAATCTCATACGCCCCCGTCTTGCCATGAAAGGTGCATCCATACATCCAGTGATCACCCTGCTATCCTTTACTGCACCTCTTTTCGTGATCGGACCCATCGGAATAATCGTAGGACCAAGCCTGTATGGATTCCTGCTGGCTGCGTACCGGACACGGGTAAATCTTGCGGGAAACAGTGAGTCCAGTGAACCGACCGATGAGAAAACGGATGATATGGACGTTATGGAAGGTAAGGAAGGTGGGGATATGGCTATCGAGCAGGCAGTTGACAGCTAAGCCCTGCAACTCGCCGAAGGATAAGTTTACAAACACTGCCACGAATCCATATCATAATGGAACGTGTGATCATCCATGTTGACATGGATTACTTCTATGCTGCGATCGAGGAGCGGGAGGATCCTTCTCTTCGGGGGAAAGCCGTTGTTGTGTGCATGTACTCAGGACGCGGCGAGACAAGCGGCTCGGTAAGCACCTGTAATTATGTCGCCAGAGAAGACGGGATACACTCAGGCATGCCCTGTTCCCGTGCAAAGGCAATAAACCCTGATGCTGTCTTCCTTCCTGTGCGAAAGGAGTTCTACAGGTCCGTATCTGACAGCATAATGGAAATACTCAGGGGATATGCTGACAGCAGCGAATCCTTTGAGCAGGTCAGCATAGATGAGGCGTTCGTTGACATTACCCGCACATCAGGGGGCGACTTTGAGCAGGCACGTATCACTGGCATGCAAATGAAAGATGAGGTCAGGGAACAGGCAGGCATCACCTGTTCGGTGGGGATCGGTCCGAACAAGCTGATCGCCAAGATGTCATCCTCTGTCAGGAAACCCGATGGCATCACCGTCATAAGACCGGATGAAGTGGGCAATTTCTTAAAACTCCTGAAACTTACGAAGCTCTGGGGCATCGGCAAAGTGACGGAAGAACAGCTTCAGGAAATGGGGATCGAGACCATCGAACAGCTTGCAGCCCACGATGCTGTCGACCTTATCACGGTCTTTGGCAAAAGTAAAGGCACATGGCTGAAGAAGGCTGCCTCCGGAATCGACGATTCACCTGTTAAGGAGAGAGGCGGTTCTGACCAGATCGGACGCATGGCAACGCTACCCCAGAACACCCGGGATACGGGTCTGATATTCCCTGAACTGGACAGGCTAATCGAAGACGTGATGGGCAAGGTCAGTGCCAGAAAAGTTTCCTACAGGTCGGTCACAGTCACTGTCATAACCCCTGACTTCAGGACACATACAAAAAGCCGAACCATGAACCATCCGGCAACCGATAGTGCCATCCTGCGCGAGACAGCCAGGGAAATGTTCACGGCATTTCTTAACGAGGATTCACGCAACCTCCGCCGTATTGGAGTTCGCGTGGAAAACCTCCGGAAAAGCGACGGTCAGACCTCACTTCTGGAATTTACGGACTGAGGAAATATTACAGGAAATATCATTGTTTCACCAGGTCAAAGACCCACCTGCTGACCCCGGGAGCCACATTGCCGCACCGCCTGTAGAAGCTGACCTCGAAACCCATGTTCTGGTACTCTTTTACCAGATCCTCTATCTGATACTGTTTTTTGAAGGTATAGAAATGCACCATGCCGCTCTTTTTAACAAGTAGGGATACGTTCTTTAAAAAAGAGTCCATTCCATAGGGTGTGGGCACTATGACCCTGTCAAATGTGCAGTTGAGCATTTTCGTGCTATTGACTGCATCCCCTTTTATGACAGATATGTTATCATTGACCCCATTGATGCGGATATTCTCTGCCAGCCACCTGCATGCATCAGCATTCTTCTCGATGGCAATGACCCTCGCCCCGCTGGCAGCCGCCGGCACAGCAAAGGGACCAACCCCGCAAAAAGGTACCAGCACGTGTTCAGAAGGGCTGACCATTGAAGCGACCCTGCGTCTTTCGAAGGAAAGCCGCCCATTGAAAAAGACCTCCTTCACATCAAGTTTGTAAATGTACCCGTATTCCCTGTGAAAAGTCTCGGTACTGTCACCCGAAAGTATCTCAAATTCAGCAATTCTTTTGTCTCCAGCCAGTTTAGAGACCTTGTTGAGCACTGTCCTGATGTTTCCCCGTTTTGAGATAATTTCCCTTGCAATATCATCCCTGTAATCATCAAGTTCATGAGGTATTGAAACAACAGCCACATCTCCGATGATCTCGAAACGGTTTGACAGGTGAGGCATTAGATGTGAAGGAATTATTCCCTTCATCTGGCATCTTAAAGTCATCCGGAATAAGGTGTGCTCGTCTTCCCTTTTACAGTTATTGGATAGCAGACGGTTTGAGGACTTCTTCTGTTTCCTGTGAAGCTGCATTGTAAGGCATCGCAGGCTTCCACCTCCTGCCAGCATAGCCTCAGGATGGATACTTTGAATGTTGCCGTAAGTACCCACTATCGTCATGGTAAACGGTGTGCTCTAATCCATTAAGATGGCATTACATTCCGCCAGTAAAACAATCGTTCCCACTAGTTTTAACCCCCAATTGTAGTCATTTCCACGATTATTTGTACTGTTCATCAACGCCCATATTTGAATCAAAATAAACATCGGGTTGTAAAATGTGTAATAATTTATTCAGTGTAGGAAACGTTTTTTAAGTGATAAACTCCTAATTTTAACAAGGGCTATGATGGCTTTTTGGAGTGGTGATCATGTCAATTGCGAAATGGAATGGAGTTGTACTTGCAGACAGTGACAGAACTATAACCATCGAAGGAAATCTTTATTTTCCTCCGGATTCGGTAAAGAAGGAGTACTTAAGGGAAACAAACACACACTCGACCTGCCCGTGGAAGGGTGTTGCAACTTATTATGATGTGATCGTGGAAGGGAAAATCAACAAGGAAGCTGCGTGGTTATATCCCGAACCAAAACCAGCCGCAAAAGAAATAACGAATTACGTGGCCTTCTGGAAAGGTGTGGAAGTTAATTAATAATTTTCATTGTCAGTATTTGTGGGTACTTGGCAAAACCACTGATGTTCTATCGTAAGTTATTCTGGCAGTTTCCCAATATTTTCCTACAGAACTGAAAAACAGGAAAATAATAGTGAGGTAAACAAATGATAACCAGAGTCATGAGAAATAATACTGCACTGATCATAGTCGATGCACAGAATTTTATCCTGCATGAAAAAGGACTAAGTGCAAACTGGGGTGTATTGAAGCATGCTAAAGAAAAGAATATGATAAAAAATACAGTTAAAGCCATAGAAAAAGCAAGAGCATCAAGCATCCCTATAATTTACATTAGAATGGACATAAGACCTCAGATCTTACCGGATATAGGTTTTTGGAAAGAGATCAAGGAAATAGACTTCACTGAAATAACTCCCGAAGAAGGAGATTTTCAAATGGGGGTCATAGATGAACTCACCCCTCATCCTGAAGATTTCATAGTCAACAAATACCATACCATGGATAGCTTTTACAACACAGATCTGGACCAGATACTCCGGAGTTTGAAATGTGATACCCTGCTGTTTGCAGGTGCTGTAACAAACCTCTGTGTTGAAAGCACAGCGAGGGGGGCATTTGACAGAGGCTATCGTTTTGTTGTTCTCAGTGATTGCATTGCTTCGATGAACGAAGAGGTTCAACGTTTTTCTTTAGATTTTGTTTTTCCTATGCTGGGGGAAGTTTGCACCTCTGAACAGCTTGAAATATTGTAAATGTATCTTGAACTTACATGTGGGGTTATTATGAAACCAATATGGTATTTAATATTACTTCCGATTTCCAATGGTGTTGTTCTCCGCCTTTAACTCGACAGATTTCCTGTATAATATCAAGCCACTGCAAGAAAATACTTATTAGCTTCTGAAACATAGGTGGATGTAACTGCTTTGTAAGATGCTGTATCGAAGCCGCATCTTAGAAAATCTGTATCGCGTATCAAACTCTTGCTGCATGGATGTTAACAATGGCTGGTCCAGTGAAGAATAACCCGCAAAATAAGCCACCTGCTGATAATTGGCGAAATACGTTATATACAATAATATTCGAAGCAGACACACCCGCTGGAAAGCTTTTTGATGAGGTCCTGATCCTTGCCATCATGCTGAGCGTTATTGTTGTTATGCTCGATAGCGTACGTGATATCACGGCTGTATATGGCGGTTTGTTCTATTCCCTTGAATGGTTTTTCACGATACTGTTCACAGTGGAGTATTTTTTGCGCATGATCTGTGTTGGTCGACCTGTCCGGTACGCCACAAGTTTTTTTGGCATCATAGATCTGCTGGCAATTCTCCCGACCTATCTTAGCCTGTTGTTGCCAAGCAGCCAGTATCTGGTCGTGATCCGGGTTTTACGTTTACTCCGGATCTTCAGGGTGCTCAAACTTGTCCAGTATCTTGGTGAAGCTGATCTATTGATGAGAGCTTTACGTGGAAGCAAGCGAAAAATAATCCTGTTCCTGTTTACTGTTTTGAACCTGGTGGTGATACTTGGCTCCCTTATGTATGTTATTGAAGGATCAGAGAGCGGGTTTACCAGCATACCCCGGAGCATCTACTGGGCGATCATAACACTTACGACCGTGGGATACGGCGACATAGTCCCCCAGACGAATCTCGGGCAGGCACTGGCGTCACTTATCATGATCATAGGTTACAGCATCATAGCGGTTCCCACAGGCATTGTCACATCCGAGATCACCTCTGCAAGCAAATACTATAAAGGAAGGGTGTGTCAGAATTGCAGTTTTGAGGGGCATGACATCGACGCTAAATTCTGCAAGCGTTGCGGGGCAGAATTATTATAAACCTCAAAATCAGGCTCTGTAGAAAACCTCTACATTATTATAAACCACAGATGCACGTAGATAAACGCGGATGTGAATGACCGCCATCTGCGTGTATCTGTGTTTATCTGCGGTTATGGTTCAAAATTCATTGATGATCAGGATCTCTACAGAGCCCAAAATCATATGCCTCCTAAAACCGCCTGTAGGAAAAGTATTAAGTTTCAAAGTGTTATATCAACTGACATTAAGTTAATGGGGATGCAATTATGTGGGAATTTCTAACAGTGGTCTCTCTTTTGTTTCTGGTGGGAGGTTTCCTGATACTCAGGGACAAGGGTATTACGTTCCGCAGGTGGTTGTTCATATCAGTCCTGGCGGTCCTGTTCATGATGACGGCAGCATACGGAGCCCAGCTTTTGACTGACATGTATTACCCTTCAGTTGATTATTATGTCGGGTCATTGTACGAAGAGCGTGCATTCATAGAAGGGCTGACACTCCTGTTCTTCGGGATCATCGGTTTGATCCTTCTCACTATCTTCACTAAAAATGAGAACGAAGAACTCGGTATCGCTTTCGGGATGGGAGGAAGCATACTGGTGATCGTGGGACTTATCGACCTGCTGCGTTATGAAGAGGCGTTTGCCAAGTTCATTGTTTCAATGGCGGGTGTGATCATAATATCATTTTTGATATATCGCTACCGTGATCTCCTGCTCGGTGAAAAATAAGGGGGGAGTTGATGAGTAAAGAGCAAACAGGTGCCATAGGGCTTTTGTTCATTTTTATGGTCATCATTGCAGCCGTGCTGGCATATTCGCTGCCATCAAATGTGTACTCCCCCCAGAAGGGCAGTGCCACAGAGGTAAGCCTGATGGAGTATTCGAATGATGCAGGCGATACAGGCAGTGTTTTTGTTAGATCTCATATCTTCATAAATTCACCGGACCTCACTGATGTGACACTGGGTGGTATTACATCCGGGGACCTGATACAAACAGAGCCTGATGCAGCGGTTTCATCCGAGGGGGTTGTCTGGAATGATGTTTTCTCCAGACGGTCACGGACATATTTTGAAGGCGGCGAATATGACAGCCTGTATTATGAGGCTTCGGTTCCCTTTGAGCCGCCGCTTGATGTATCGCTCGGCTTTAACGGCAGCAGGGTGACTGCGGTCATCACGAACAATGCAGATGTGCCGGTTGAGGACGTATTCGTGGATTACCTGGATGGTGTGCAAAATACCCGGTATACGGGACATCTCTCAGCGATAAATGCCAGATCGATCACTGTACTGGACCTGAAAGACCAATACCTTGACCAGATACATTTTGCCAATGTGATGAAGGATAACGGCATATCTGACTATGCTGTAAATGCCCTGTTCTATGATGATACGTACGGCATGGGTGTTTCTGTATTTGGTCCCCGGGATTATTCCAGGACCTGGTCACAGGTGGTGTATCGCCTGCCAGAGGGTTTGCACGATGATCTGATCCCTCTTACGGTAACCCCCTCGCCAACAAAACTGCACAGGTTCGCGTGGGTGGTTGCAGAGACCGGCAGGTCATCTGGCAGCTACGCCCAAAGTACCGGAACCACTTATGTCATCACCCTCGATCCCGCTCATCACCACCTCGGGGATGACACATATCCCGATCTTGTGCCGGAAGAAGCCGAGGGTGTGTCATATTCCAGATCGTTTGATGTGGATCGTGCAGCAGACTCGGCAGAAGTGTTGCTTACCATGAAAAATGTCGTGCCTGCAAATGAGTCCACAGGAGAGTTCTATGACCAGGTGTACCTGAACGGAAAGAATATCGGCAAATTGAATGACTACGTCCTGAACGAAACACAGGATTACGTGCCTGTGACTGTAAGCATACCCTTTGACCCGTCACTGCTTCGGGGACCTGATAACAGGATCGAGATAACATCGGGTTCGAATACGAACGGTACGAACTACGATGATTTTGAGTTTTATGACCTGAAGATCGTGATACATTCAAACATTCAGCTTCCTATCGCGATACCAGAAGAAGTTGAAGTTGAAGTTGGGTTTTAAACTATATTCTGGAGAAGTGTGAACGCACTTCCCACTGGTTAATTTTTAAGACTATTAAAGGGATTGTGATGGTAGTAAACGTAATTTTTAGAACTGAATAAAAAAGTATTTTATTTAGATAAATCATATGAATTGACAATTATAGGTCCAACAATTGGTACTTTAAGAAAGAGGAAAAAATGAATGGCGGCGACACAAGTTCTGGGATTGCAAAGAAAATTGACAGCTACTTAGCAACACTTTCAAAAATATACGGAAAATATGGTACGAAGCAACTCCAGCAAATAGTGGTTAATTCTAACGTAAGTGTTCAAGAAGCATGGCGTGACGTTCTTGATTTCGGAGAATATTTTTGTGGTTATGAAATTCACTTATACCTCCCAGAGTCATTGTATTTAGCATCTTTTAAACAAAAAGATGAATTACAGGATAAACTCAAGATGGATATAAGTTCTTTTCATCATGTCAAGAATGAGTCTATTGATGAAGTTTTATTAGAAATGGATGTTTCGGAAGAATCTGATTGGCGAAAAGAGTCAAATATGCAATTGGGGGAAGATACTATAATGTCATCTACAGATGAAAGACGCATATGGGGGGACGGAGGATTTAGAGTATTCCTTAGCCACAAAAGTGAAGTAAAACAACAGACTGCAGATTTGAAAGATCAATTGAAAATGTATGGTGTCTCATGTTTTGTAGCACATGAGGATATTAAACCAACATATGAATGGCAGAATGAAATTGAAAACGCCCTCTTTTCAATGGATGCACTTGTTGCTTTATTGACTGAAGATTTTCATGATAGTGTATGGACGGATCAAGAAGTAGGTTTTGCTTTTGGACGAGGAGTTCCAATTATCTCTGTGAGACTTGGAAAAGACCCATATGGATTTATTGGCAAATTTCAGGCTCTTTCCTGCTCTTGGGAGTCTGCAGCTGAAAAAATTGTTAGCATATTGGTAAAATATGATAAAATGGTAGATGCATACATCAATGCGGTAAAAAATTGTGAAAATTATAATGATGCTAATATCCTTTCGGAAATATTGCCAAATATTATTACTCTTTCAGACCAACAAGTTGCCATTTTAATATCTGCTTTTAATGATAATGTGCAAGTACGAAATAGTTATGGGTTCACCGGAAAAAAGTCTTTTGAGTATGGAGAAGGATTAGTTTACCACTTGAATAGGTTAAATGATGGAGAATATGAATATACAGAGGATTGGATGATTAGGGCAAAACAATAATCGTATCTCATTTATAAAATTCTAAAATGATGGGGACAAAACCATCTTTTTTTACTGGACTTGGCGCATGTGTCGAACACGTTTAAAAAAACTGCGCACCTTGATGTTCCGGAAATTGCCGAACTGTCATCTTCCAATTTGGTAGTTCCTCAGCCCTTGAGTAAGTGAAGCATAGAGCGCCTTATTGCAACCTGCAATCAGTACAAAGAGAATACCATTGATGACCCCTCGGTCATCAAACTCATTGGATTTTCTCGCCTGTGATCTCCAATCCCATAAATATTTTCGTAACTGTGGCTTTTTTCAGGTTTGTTTGGTGGAGCATTGACTGTATTTCTCCCACAATAAAAGCCGCATTGAAATGAAGCGTTACGCTCCCGGATGCCGACAGTGGCATCTACCTCTCCCATTCTCCATGAATGCCACCATAAACCTTTAATTCATTTGAACCAATTATATTCTATGTATGAAATTGCCAATATTGATAAATTTGGGCGAATATTAATTCCAAAAGATATGAGAAAGATGCTGGGTCTGGACAAATCCAGCACGGTCTTTATTGAGGATAGGGATCATGAACTTGTCATCAAGCCGGTGCATAAAAAAGCAAATGATGTCGTTAAAAAAATATCCATGATGGAACTTCCTGTGGAAGATTGGGAATCCATGGAACAGGAAATTGAAGAAGGTGCGCTTGATGGCTGAATATTTTCTTGACACCAATATTTTCATGTATGCTGCGGGCAAACCGCACATATACAAAGAACCATGCGTTAAAGTTCTCTCCGGGGTTGCAACCGAAAATATAAGTGCTGCTGTGGACACCGAAGTATTTCAGGAGATCATGTACAGGTACCACCATATCAACCTTGCTGATAAAGGTGCAGACCTTGCATGGAGTATCATAGATATTGGTCTTGAGGTGTTGCCTGTTACGAAAAAGGACATTGAGATCTCACTGTATTTCTATAAGGAATACATAAAAAAAGGCATCAGTCCCAGAGATATTATTCATGTTGCCACAATGCTGAATAACGGCATTGAAAAGATAATCAGCGTGGATAAGCATTTTGATGTGATAGAAGAAGTAGATCGAATCGACCCCTCTGACCTGTGCTGAACACGCATCCCTTGCCATCAATCAGAATGCCGACCTGATATTGCCGGACGATCTTGCAGGTATAAAGGCAGCCACAGTATAAGAGATTGAGGTCATGCTTATTCTGGGGTTATTGACGACCCTCCGTTCATCAAAATCATTTGATTTTCTCGCCTGTGATCTTCAATCCCATAAGTGTTTTCGTAACAGTGGCGTTTTTCAGGTTTGTCTGGTGGAGTATTGACTCTATTTCTCCCACGGTATAAGCCGCATTGATCGAAGATATCAGACCCTCCCGGATTTCCCTGGGTCCTGTCATCACGTACAAAAGCCATTTCACAACCGGAATTATATCCCGCCGCGGGTCGCTTATGAAATATTTGCCTTCAGGCTTTAGCACCCTGTGTATCTCATTGAATATTTTTTGCGGTTCAGACCACTCATGTAAAGAGCCATTCGTGAATACGGAATCAAATGTATGATCATCGAAAGGGATGTTCCGGGCATCAGTATTGACATATTCGACCCTCCTCTCAAAACCATATTCTTTTGCATTTTTCTCAGCAATTATTATCATATCAGGACTGATCTCCACTGCTTTTAAACGTGTACCTTCCGTCCTCTTCAACCATTCGAGACCGAGATACCCGTGACCGGGACCGATCTCAAGGGCCAAGCCTTTTGTCATCCCTTATCTAACGATGGTTTCAGTATCCATCCAGTTCTTATATCTTAATCTTTGCATCATACTATCGTATGTCTGCACATTAAATTCGCCCTGTATTCCCTTATCAGTTTCAAGAACTCTTGGCTTTACCATTCCCCCTCCCCGGGATCGCCTTTTAAAATCCCGGATTCACCGGATAAGTTAGAAGTCTCTCGGACGTCTCTAAGTCTATTGTTCCCTTTATTCCAGTGCCCCCTGTTGACCGGAACCTCTCCCCACATAGCACCTAACCGGTAGATGCCGGATACGATGCAGAATGCGTTTTCAGGATACTCAATTTTGCATTGTGTATAATGAGTACGTTTTATTGTTATAAGGTGTTTTTATTAAAGTTTTGTTACTTTTATCTGACCGTGCATCCATTATCGGAAAACTTAGACCCGTTGCTTGAGAAAAGAATAAGAAGTATCGATAAAAGCACAAGCAGGACAACAAGGATGACAACAGTGCTCATTGCAGGCTCCATGCCCTTCCCCCAACAACACACATAAATATGTGTACAAAAATGTTTTATCTATGCCTACCATGACCCTATCTGTCCCGGATGACCTGTACAGGGTCATTAAACATCACAATGAAGTGAAATGGAGTGTCATAGCCCGAAATGCCATGTGGGAATATGCACGAAAGATCCAGATACTTGACAGTATTCTTGAAAGCACGAAAGATCCAGATACTTGACAGTATTCTTGAAAAAAGCGAGCTTACGGAAGTGGACGCTGACGAGATTGCAACACTTGTTAAAAAATCCATACGAGAACAGCATGATGCAAATCTTGGCGGGACAGACTGATGAGACTTGTCATTGACACCAATATCATAGTGTGGCGCCAGTATCAAGTTTTTAACATCATTGTATCAACAGGTGCGAAAGTTTATTATAAATGGATATCAAACACGTTACGATGGAAATGGGCGCAGAAATGAAAATGATCACAACTGAAATACATCTGCCGGGTGACATTTTATATTCGCAGGGCATAGGAAAGAACCGTGCGGAGTATTTTGTGAAAAAGAACTTCCTGCTCGAACTTTACAGGGAAGGAAAGATTTCACTTGGTAAGATGGCAGAACTGCTTGATATGAATCTGCTTGAGATGTTGGGCATCATGAAAGATTCGAACGTACCATTAAATTACGGCGTTGCAGAACTCGAGGAGGACATCGAAACTGCAAAGAGGCTGGGTTTATTAGATGAAGATAGTCAGTAATTCATCGCCGTTAATCTTTTTTTCTGCAATTGGTGTACTGGATATTTTATCCGATTTTGGCGACATTTCCATACCAAAGGCAGTATATGATGAAGTTACCGGAAACGACCTGAAAGGGTCAAATGAAGTAAAACATGCCGATTGGATCAAAGTCGTAGAACTTGAAGATTATGAATCACTCGCTTTTTCATCAGTACTGGATGCAGGAGAGGCGCAAGCAATTGCCCTTGCCATCAAGCAGAATGCCGACCTGATATTGCTGGACGATCTTGCCGGTAGAAGAGCAGCCACAGCATACGGAATTGAGGTCATGGGTACTCTGGGGTTGCTAAAAGTAATGTATCGAAGGGGTCGTATCGAAAATATGAAGGATGTTCTGGACGAACTTCAAAAACAGGGATTTTGGATGAGTGCAGACCTTTACAACAGGATGTTAGAAGATTGATTTTTTTCCGGTCATCAAACCCATTGGATTTTCTCGCCTGTGATCTCCAATCCCATAACTGTTTTCTTAACTGTGGCGTTTTTCAGGTTTGTTTGATGGAGCATTGACTCAATCTCTCCCACGGTATAAGCCGCATTGATCGAAGATATAAGACCCGGTCGGATTTCCCTGGGTTTCGCCATTACGTACATGAACCATTTTACAACCGGATTCATATCCCGCCGCAGGTCACTTATGAAATATTTACCATCAGGTTTTAACACTCTATGTATCTCATTGAATATTTTTTGCGGTTCAGACCACTCATGTAAAGAGCCATTTGTGAATACAGCATCAAACGTACTGTCATCGAATGGCATATTTTGAGCATCAGTATTAACATATTCAACTCTACTTTCAAAACCATAATCTTTTGCATTTTTCTCAGCAATTTTTATCATATCAGGACTGATTTCCACTGCTTTTAAAAGTGTACCTTCCGTCTTCTTCAAACATTCGAGACCGAGATACCCGGGACCGGGACCTACCTCAAGGGCTAATCCTTTTACCATCCCTGAACTAATGATCTGGTCAGTTTCCATCCAGCCCTTGTCTCTTAATCTCCTCAGCATACTATCGTATGTCTGCACATTAAATTCGCCCTGTATCCCCTGGTCCGTTTCAACAACTCTTGGCTTTACCATTTCATTTCCTTCTTATTATTCATTGCATCATTGAAGATATTTCAAAACACCCCTTAAACCTTTTTCCAGCATAACATGAAACATGCAATATCTAACAATCCTTTGAAAACATTTAATCTTTCATCTCTGCTTGCTAGTTTTCAAATTTCCATCTTCAAAACTCCATTCACACCCTCAAACAATAATTGCAGGAGGTAGTGTTTGCACTTTTGAAATGGGTTCCATTTTAAAGCGCCAAAAAGAGAAAAAAGATAAACCTGTATCCTTATCGGTATCGTGACCAGATACAGGTTCATCACATATTTTTTTATTCAGGTTTCAGCAGGCAAAAACCTACAGATTTTCCGTTCTTGTGTCCGATGTATCCGCTGTCAACGATGGTCCTGTCAGACCCATGCACTCTTATGATGTATCCGCATGGTGTCATCCCGGCAGTGTCAAGTGACCATACTCCGGATTCCCCATTTGCAGACGCAACCGGGGATGGATAGAAACGCGTGACCGATGGCGGTATACTCCAGCCCGACGCAGCCGTGCAGGGTGCAATGCCCGGCTGGACGCACAATTTACCTCCGCTTGCAGGTGCGGTAGGCTCAGCCCACAGCGAAAGGTAACGGAAATGCTCATCTTGCATGCTATATTTTCCGTGTATGATATCGCCTTTGCGGAATGAACCACATGCCTCGGCTGGCTTGGTAACACCTGCACGTGTATATCCTGTGATCTCTATGTCAGGAACCGGCCATACGTTATCTATTTTTATTCTGATGACCTGTGGTGTCCCATCGGTATTCAATGCAGGATACGTGGTTGACGTTGTCGTGTCGAAGGCTTCCATACGTATCTCCCATATCCCGCTCATTGACGCGGTGGTTGCCCATTTCGCAAGCACAAAACCTTCTACGAACCGTCTTTCATTTCCGTCAAGATCTTCCATATATGTATAATATCCACTTGGATCGATCATCTGCTTGTGGTTATATGGTCCGGAGAAAGTTGAACCAACCTGGTCAACAATTTTGACATTGAACGAATTGGTTAACTGCTGCCACGGTTCACCCGGAAGGCTCTGGCGAACGAACACCTTGTATTTCAGCGGAGTTGCACCGCTGCCACTGGTTACAAAGCTATTGGGCGGGAATGCAATATGTCCGCTGATCGTGACCACTCCGCCAAATGGGCTATCGTTCGCTGTGAACGCTGCCATCACACCGGTACCGGTGGCAAGTCCTGTGGAACTGTCTATGTCATCGATACCCATGTTGCCCACCACCGAAATGTATGGTGTATGGTCTCCCTCCTCAAGCGCAGGACCCGGTGTTATGTGTACCAGTGTATCCCTGCGGTTACCCCATCTGGGTATGTAGTACGGGCTCCATGTGGGCGGTGCGACTTCCCATGACAGGATTGCCCTGACCTTTACAGTCTTTGCGCCGTCCCCACAGGGCTGGCGGTGACCGCTCAGGTTAACAGGCAGAAATACGGAATACTGCAACCCTTCCGGCGGGATGTTGTCAATATCATGGACATTTACGGATGCCGTCCCAATATAGGTCCAGCCTGCCCCATCGTCCCAGTCTATCCAGAAAGCGACATATTCATCACTTCCGGCAGAACACAGGTTACCTGAATAACCGCATGTTTTCTTGACCTTGATAACTCCTGCCAGCACATCCTGGTTCGTGTTCAGACCGATGCATCGCAGGTCCTCATATGTCGTATCACCCATGGGTAACGGTATCAGTTCCCCGATGATATCCGGTATTTTCACCGCATCAAATCCAATGTCGATCAATGGATTTGTTAAGGATACCGCAGCTTTGGCTTTTACATCCACAGCACCTTTTTCAATAAATGCAGATCCGCTTTTTTCCATGATCTTATGTATCTGTGTGAATCCGAACCTGTGCTCGGGTATGCCTTTATCCTTGTATAGTTGGATAAGTTGCGGAACATCGAGTTTTACAGGTTTCTTTAAGTTGATCTCCTTGTCAATGTCCACAGCTTCCATGATGTTCTCAGGCAGGCTCACATCTGCCATCTTGAAAACATCCTTCAAAACAATGAATTTTAGTGCGTCGATCTGGATACGGGCATCAACAGAATTGCCCCATACAGGAACATGATCCGGTGTATCGGCTGGTGGGGGCGTGTTCCATGAAAGGATAGCACGTACCGTTGGCAGGTTCTTGATAAAGCACAGCTTTTTAGCTGCATCAAGTGGAATGCTCAGGTCATACTCAATCGGTTTGCTTGTGGGTATGTTGTAAGATTTGAAGCTAACCATCCCTATATCTTCCCAGGTGCCCGTGTTGTCCCAATCCACATAGAACCTGACATATTCAGGAGTGCCACTGGAACATATGTTACCGCCGTATCCTGTGGATTTTTTGACATGGACTATGGCTTCGAGTCTCTCAAAATAGGGATTGAATCCCACACACATCAGTTCTTCATAGGTGGTTTTGTTTGTCATCACCTTTACTGGTTCAAAGGGGCTTACCTTCAGATTACCGAAGTAATTAGGGTTCATCGCGATCATGTACTTGAAATTGCTCCGCTCGGTCTCAACAACATCGGACTTTCCTGTGATGATGGATACAATATCTGTAAATCGTTCAGGACCTATGTTATGCACATCCATGATCTGTTTCAGGTCGGTGAATGTGCCAAGTTCGGCTCTTTTTTCGAGGATGTTGCTGGCAACTTTAACGCCCACATCGACCTCATTGGGAAACTCTATGGTCTCAGCGATCTCTTCTGGTGTCCTGGCAGTATTTACAAACTCCAGTACTTTTTTCACATCGTTGGCACTTACCTCTTCAGGTTTAAGCGTGGGGCGTTTTATTGATATTGTTTTCTTTGTGGCCATTATGATCTGCCCCCGATCTTCATTTTTCCATACAACATCTCAGTGTTTTTGTCTCTGACTCGCAAATCGTGATTATCCTGCTCATTTTTTCCCATATTTCACGTACCTCCTTACCATAGTGCATCCCCGATGGGACAGAAGTCGCGCGATCTGTACTGATTGCTACATATTTGTTCGAGAATTTCGTCTGTAACAGATATACAGCCACAGCTATTTGGATACCGTAAGTTGATCGCAATTCTTTATCCAGCAATCAACGAAAACCCACACATCGTTTGGAATTTCTGGAAATCCTCATCGGATATACCTATCCTACCTCATTATGATGAGATTCATTATTAAGGTTTGTGGGTGAATTTAATTAGAGGGTATTCCAAAAAAACAGGTGGCATGTACATGCCGACCGGTCGGAGCAATGGGTTTTATGATCTTCAGTGCGTCATTCACTTTCTGCATCAGTGAACTTGATCGTTATTTTATTCTCCAATATGGGTTCACATCTTGCCTTTACAACTGCAATTCCAGCAGATGTGGAAGATGTTAAAATGGATGTCGTCGAAACATGGCCTTTTTCAATTTTGACCGGAGTTTCAACCACTCCCGCACTTGTTTCCAGATCGATTGTTATGTCCTCCGGAACAGGGATGGGTATTTCATTATTATCTTCGATACCTATTGTTATAGTAGATCTGGATATGCCATCGGCAGGGATATTATCTGGTTTTGCAGATAGTTTCAGTTTGATATGTGGTATCTCTTCCAGGTCACAGTGGATGTGCGTAGTTATATTTTCCAGGACCAGTGCCTCCTTTTCACATTTATAATAGCAGAACTTTATGAATGCGCTCATATGTTCTCCGGACGGCACTTCATCAATTTTTACCGGTGAGGTCCCGATACATGCCCCATCCAGATATACCAGGGCTGATTTCGGTTCTGAGGTTGCGTATATCGATCCGGTTCCTTTTTTTCTATCTTTCTCCACATCCTTCTCCTTTTGTTTTTTTCGTGATGCCCGCCATATTCCTAAAGCAGCAACTACTACTACTACAGCCGGCAAAATCAATTCCCATAACTCTAAACCGGCGGGGGTCTCCAGATCAAAGTAAAGCGTTGAACTAACATCTTCTGACCACAGACCGTCATTGTCCTGCACCGCAAAAACGTATGTACCTTTTATTATCTGTTCAGGAGCAAGCATAAGTGTAGATGAACTACCTTCCCTGATCTGGATGGTACCGTCAGGAAAGGTCCAGCGGCACACTACCACTTCGCCGTCAGTATCGGTTCCATAACCATCAAATCTCACATTTTCTCCCTGCAATGCCGGATTTGGTTTGATGGCCATGTGTGCTACCGGAGGCATTGTCTCCATGGGTGGTTGTGTTCCGTCATCAGGAATTTCGTTTTCCATCTCAGGATATTCGAGTATTATGTATCCTTTTCCTTCCCCTGCACCACTGATGACCGAAATTATCCATTCGTTGCTTTTTGCCATGTCCTCATCCGAAACATCATAGCTCAATTTCAGTAGCTCCCCGGATTTGCCCCATATCTCATCTTTTTTTATTATTTCACCTGCTTGGACAAATTCCAGTCTCAAAGCCAGTTCCTGGATATTCCCTTCCAGTAATGTTTCGGCATCGATCGGACCTTTTTCGCCAACCGTGAAACTGAGAATATAGGGTGCATCCTCCTGTATAGATATTTCCCGATCCGTTACCACTGCACCCACGTTGTAAGATAATGTTACAAAGATCATCGCGGTGATAAGCAGGTAATATGTTTTCCTAACCATTCTCCCTCCCACCAGATCGTC
>JAFGQV010000148.1 GCA_016935475.1 Methanosarcinaceae archaeon | reverse complement strand
TGGGCAGTGGTGATGCTTTCAACAAACTCATAACAGGGAACATCCACGAGGCTTTCGACCAGCCGATCAGTTCGCTGATCGCAAGGGATGTTGTGTGGGCATCTTCTTATATGGACCTTGGAAATGCTGCGGCACTGATGGTTAAGAAGAATGTTGGTTCACTACCGATCATTGACGATGGTACACTTTGTGGTATACTCACAGAGCAGGATTTCCTGCGCGCAATGTCGAAATAACTTTAGGACCAGCTCTGTACAAGGAAAAGCTCGCCAATATCCATAATCTGGAATATTGGGAAATATGAACTTTCCTGTATACGAAGTAAACGCCAGATGAAGTAAGCGTTTGATGGAGTAAATAACACTACGCTTCATGTACAATAAAACGAGCACCTTAACAAGTAAATCTTCCCTCTGGTCGGATTTACTTGGAGTATGTAATTTTAAAAATTATATACAATAAAACAAGCAAGGAGGAACAAGATGAATGTGGCAGATATCATGAGTTCGCCGGTTTATGTCATAGCACCGGATGAACCCATATCCCATGCAAGAAAGTTGATGCTAAGGCACAAGATTAGCACGCTTATTGTTGCAAGCAAAGACGACATGATTGGCATCGTCACCAAATCCGACCTGAGACGGCGATTAGCCCAGGCGGGACCAATGTGGCGAAGACGTCCGATTGACAAAGTTCCTGTAAACCTGGTAATGACAGAGTCTCTGGTAACGATCTACCCGGAGGCTTCAATCCCACAGGCAGCCAGTTTGATGCTTGAAAATGGAATACACAATGTCCCGGTGACGAAAAACAATGTTGTGGGCATCGTCACAAGGACAGATATTGTTAGATATGTATCAGAACAAACGTATGACACAAAAGTATCTGAACTGATGAGCAGGGATGTAGTTTTTGTAAACAGGCACCACACGTTAAATCATGTTATTGATGAGATGGAAAAAAACGAGATCGGTAAAGTTCTTGTTAGCAATGATGCCGGTAACGTCGTGGGGATAATCACGTCAAGTAACCTTGCACTTAACTTAATGTCTGATAAAGAAGGTAAATTGCCTACCAAGAGCATAAAAATGGCACGACGCCCGGATGCGGGTGGTCAGAAGACCTACCGTTATGTTAAGGAAGTGCCGCTTGTGGCAGAGGATATCATGTCTGAACCTGTGATCACTATAAGCGACACAGAAACTGTGGTAAATGCGGCAAAGATCATGATCGAGGAAAATATTACGGCACTACCTGTTGGAAAAGATGACGAGATCATTGGAATACTCAGTAGAAGTGATGTGATCAGAGCAGCAAAATAAGGTTCAAAGGCAGTACAAATATTATCGGTATTTAGTTGTAAGTTATGCAAAAGCGCGAAAAAACATATGAAATTTAATTAAAAATGGGTGACAGCTATGCAAGTAAAAGATATAATGGTACAACCACAAAGTATCGACAAGTCAGACACCATATCCCATGCACTGGACATAATGGACAAAAAAGGCACACGCCGTCTGCTTGTAATGCATGACGGAAAGCTTGTGGGTGTTCTGACTATGAGAAACTTAACAAAAGAGCTTGGTACCCGAAAAAAAGGGAGCAAGCCAGCATCGTCACTGCATGTGGCTACAGCCGTTTCAAACAATTATGTAAAGGTATTTCCTGATACAGATGTCACGGATGCAATAACCTTGATGGAAAAAACGGGTGGTGTGTTAATAGTCAGTCAAAACGATGATGTCCTTGGGTGGGTAACTCCAGCCGAACTGCTGAAGAGAAATCATTTTAGCGGATATGCAGGCGAAGTTATGCAAAAGAACCCGATAACAACTAGCCCGGGTGATCGTGTAAGCCACATCAGGCGGCTAATTCTTGACAATGACATTGGCAGGTTCCCGGTCATTGAAAATGGAGAGGTGGTCGGGATCGTCACTGAGAAAGATGTTGCAAAGGCTATGCGTGCATTCAGGGATATCGTTTCAGGCAACCAGCAGGATTCCCGCATCAAAAACCTGATCGTGGAGGACATCATGGTGAGGGGTGTAAAATCCGTATACACGAATACACCGGTAAGTGATGTAGTAAAACTGATCCTGGAAGAGAATATTGGTGGCGTGCCGGTTCTGAATATGGATGGAGAAATGGTTGGTTTGATCACAAGAAGAAACCTTGTCAGCTCAATGGTGGCTTGAGGAGATCAAAAACAAAAAATCACAGGTAAATTCAACCAGTTTGGATTTACCTGTCCATAACTTATTTTTTATGTGTGAGATAAATAGCGGCAACTAGATACTAAGAACAATCCCGGTCATGAATGTTGAATCTGAGGTTAAACTGGATATTGAACTTGCAGCAGGATACTTGAAGATGCCGCAGTCCAGAGTGCAGGGACTGTTAAATAAAAGACTTCTTTTGCAGAACTGGGATGATTATCAACACCTGTTCCGCTTTGATAAAAACATTTCAAAGATCGAACATGGGAGTGTTCTGTATCAGAAAGATGGTTCGTTTGAATTGATCAGGGGTTTTCCGAAGATACAGAGGGCTATGCTCCTTGGGTCAGCGATCAATGATCATTTCTCAAAAATAGGTTCCGTAGTTGTCGAAGAAAAGATGAACGGCTACAACGTGCGTGTGGCTGGCATTGATGGCAGGATCGCTGCGATCACACGTGGAGGACTTGTTTGCCCCTATTCCACCGAACGTGCAGAGTATCTCATTAAACCCGATTTTTTTACTGATCATCCTGACCTTATCCTGTTCGGGGAAATGGCAGGTCCGGATAACCCCTATGTACCAAAGGACATCTATGGGATCGAATCGCTTGAATTCTTTGTATTCGATATCAGGCACAAGGGAAGCGGTAAACCGTATCCTGTATATGAGAGACGAAAACTCGCAGAAGAATATGGATTTACCCAGGTCAGGTTGTTCGGGGAGTTCCCTACATCTCACGCAGCAGATGAGATTGCCGAAATCATAAGGGAACTTGGAAAGATCCGGCATGAAGGCGTTGTCATCAAAGACCCGCAGATGGTATTGCATCCAATAAAATACACGTGTTCTCAGAGTAACTGTGCAGACCTAAGGCATGCATTCAGATATTACAATGACTACGGGCGCGATTATTTTTTCTCAAGGGTTGTTCGTGAGGGCTTCCAGTCGGTCGAATGGGACGAAAACGAAAGCGAGTTACAAAAACGCTGTCTTCAACTGGGAGAAAGCATACTTCATCCCATGGTCGATTCGATCAGGCAGATAAAGGACGGTAAGCGCATTTCCGATGATGTGCAGATACGGGTCCGGGATATTGCCGTGGCATCCAGATTTGAAGAGTATCTTAGAAGGCTGGGCGTGGATGCCGTTTTTGAAGCACCACAGCAGGTGGGGGACGAGTATCTGGTAAAGATCAGGAAATTGAACCAGAGCACCAACGACAAAACAGAGTCCATGTGTAAAGGGGAACTGTGGTGATACTCAAAAAGACATATATCATAGGAAGAGTATTCGAATAGCCACACATCTCAAGGAGCAGGTATGACAACAGTAGCGATTATTGGAAGTGAGAAGAGCGGCAGGACCAGCTTAGCTTCAAAACTGGGTAAGAAGGGAAATGTCTCTGACATCACAATGTATGAGTTTTCCAAAAGCGGAAAGGTACTCACTGCTATTGATGTGGTCGGGTATCCGAAGTCCATAAAACCACTCGTGACAGCTCTTAATCTCTCGGACATGGCTATTCTTTGCGTTTCTCCATCAGGTCTTGATGCATGTGCCGGAGAATGCATCGTTGCTCTGGATATTCTGGGTTACAAACACGGTTTGATCGTGCTGACAAAATCGGATACTTCTTACCCACATGCTCTCGATGAGCTACAAAACAACATCAAAAAGATCACCGCGGGTACTGTTCTTGAGAAATGGGAGTATATTTCCGTATCAACCACTTCATTTGAAGGCATGGAAGAACTTAAGGAAATGATATTTGCCATCGGCGAAAGCGTGGATGAAGAAAATGCAAAATTAAATGACAGTCCACCACGTGTGGTTATCGACCAGTGCTTCAATGTGACCGGAATAGGATGCGTGGTTTTAGGTGTACTACTCCAGGGCACGATACATGCAAAAGATAAGATGAATGCATATCCGATCAACAAACCGCTTGAAATACGTTCTATCCAGCTTCATGATGTGGACGCAAAAACGGCACCCACAGGTTCAAGGGTTGGACTCGCTCTTAAGAACATTCAGTCAAAAGAGATCGAAAGGGGTTCCATCGTATCGAACAACGAAACCGTGATCACTGATCTAACGCTCAACTGCGTACTTTCGCAGTTCACAAAAGGTTTTAGTGTTGGAGATGTGCTGCATATTTTTGTGGGGCTTCAGTCTGCCCCCGGACGTGTTGAAAGCATTATAGTGAACGGAGAAGATGTAAAGCATGCAGGTCCGGTTAAGGAATGTACTGTAAGGTTTTCTGGCTCAAAGGAGATCGCATACAGCAGATCCGATCGGTTCATCCTTGCAAACCTAGATGAAAAACAGAGATTTGTTGGATATGGCTTTTCTGAATGATCTTTAATATTTGGGCTGGAGTGGTTTAAAGCCTTTTATCTGTGTAGGTCTTTCAATACTTCCAGTTAAAGAAGTGACTTGAGGTAAGTCGATCATCGTTGGTTGCTTTGTCGGTGAATAGTTACGCTCGTCTGTTGTATGATGGGTTCTAAAACCATCTTCGGTTTCATCTTCTGATTTTTTCCTGACAGGAATGCCCGTGGGAGTGGAAACTTTTGTTTTATCCTCATCTTTTTTTGCTTGTTTTTTACCCAGCCCACCATGTACGTCTCTGTCTTTGGACCTGGCACCTTCCTCTTTTCCTTTCAGGTAATTGCTACGTGCAATGTCTTCAAGACCATATTCCCGGGCAAATATCTCAAATTTCGAATACTTCTCGGTAACCCATCCAAGTTCTGAATGCTTGTGGTATCCTACTTCAAAACCAAGTTCATAGACCCCTTTTATAAATTCGGATTTCTCAGAGTCGGTGAGCTCTCTCTTTTTCTTCGTCTCACCTTTTTTAAATAGCTTTACCATCTTATCCATCCAGGAAATCCACAACGTTTAGTCCTTTTTCAGTGAACTTGATGCCGCGCATGTTACAGTCGTGTTTGGTTCCGCGCATCTTTATGATCTGCAGGGCACGTGTCATTGTTTTTTCATATAGGAAATTGTGGAGGAATATAACACCGTGTGATGCAAACTGCTCTGTTGTATAGGAATCTGGATCCGTTAGTTCTGAAAGCAGGATCGTAGTGCAACCAAGCTTTTTCAGGTTTCGTATGAACCTGCTCATCTCTTTTTCTTCAAGAGATGAATCGTTTGTCGTAAAACGTATTGCAGAAACAGAATCTATCACAAGTCTTTTGACATTGTATTCTGAAACATAGCTGGCGATTTCTTTAAACACCATAGCAGGGGATGGGGCATCACCTTCAGCTGATGAACGTCCGATCTCGTATTCCGGAGTGATCACATCATGCAGTTCATCCATGTAGCCATACTCCATACGTGGACCGAGATCAGCGAAAAGGAGTTTCTGCATCTTTATCAATGTCGGCACATTCATGGCATAGTTTGACATATCATCGACAATGTTCTGAGGACTCTCAAGTAATGTGACGTACAAACCAACCTCACCAGTTGCCGCGCCATGTGCCAGGAACTGCACACCAAATGTCGTTTTTCCACTACCTGGTGGACCACTGACAAGATATACTCGTTCTACTAGTAAACCACCTTGTACTAATTCATCAAAACCTTCAATACCTGTTGGTATTCTCATGATGCAACCTCTTTTAATCTTATAAACTAATATAATATATTGCGAACCAGTATAATATTGTCATAAACATATTTTAATCCATCGATGGAAAATATATAAAGAAAATCCTCTGTCTATCGATTTTTAGAAAGCAAATAGTGTCATGTTATATACAAAAAGAAAATCTTTCCTACGGTTAAACTTAGTTTACCAAGGAAAATTACGCTTTAATTACTAATATAAAAGATCAAAACGAGTTGTGAAGATGATTAACATAGCGATTCCAAAAGGCAGTTTAGAAGAACAGACGCTTCTGTTGTTCAAGCAGGCAGACCTTGAGATAAAAAAAACAGAGCGCGAATACAATCCCCGGATAAACGATCCAAGGATAGGCCAGGTAAAGATCCTGCGCCCTCAGGAGATCCCAAAGTACGTGGAAGAGGGTTTTTTTGATCTGGGGATATCAGGACGAGACTGGGTGGTTGAATCCAGTTCAGATGTCGTGGAAGTCGCTGACCTGCCTTATAGTAAACAGGGTGCCGGTAAGGTTAAGATTGTAATAGCGGTTCCGCAGGATAGCGATATTAAAAGTGCCAGTGACATAAAACCTGACAGCAGGGTAACAACTGAGTATCCCAACATCACAAAGGCTTTCTTTGAAAAACTCAACATTCCAATCGATATCCACTTTTCCTATGGTGCCACCGAGGCAAAAGTACCTGACCTTATGGATGTGGTGGTGGATCTAACAGAAACCGGTTCCACACTTCGCAAAAATGGTCTTAAGATCGTTGATGTGATGCTGGAATCTTCATCCAAACTCATTGCAAATAAACAGAGCTGGGACGACCCTGCCAAAAAACAGGAGATCGAGGAGATCCGAACGCTTCTGCTTGCGGTGATCGAGGCGCGCGGTAAGGTGCTCCTTGATATGAACGTACCTGCCGGAAAACTGGATGCAGTGATCGATGCACTGCCTTCCATGAAACGTCCGACAGTATCGCAGCTCTACAAATCTGACTATTGCGCGGTTGAAACGGTTGTGAACAAGAGTGAAGTGAACATCCTTATCCCGATACTCAAGAAATTGGGGGCAGAAGATATCCTCGAGATGGATATATCAAAGATCGTGCATTAGCTTTTCACAGACACTTACTTAAGTTAAATGAATCAGAATCCTGAAGACACATTCCGTACTGGTTGGCCAGAGTTTTTCTGGTCTGCCAGATTGTTCGTCGCATCCGGTGCGCTGGCATTCCTGTTCAGCATTGCTGTATACCTTATTATGGTAATATTTGCAGAACCTGAACCCGTGAGCGAGGTGATAGCAGCAACTGCTGTGGCTGCAACAGCCAAGGTTGAAGTAGGTGCCAGATACGTTAGTCCGATGTGTTCGATCTTTTTTTTTAACACCATCGCCGCTTTTACGGCATCCTTTGGGACTGGTGTTTTTTCATACGTTCATACTGTTCTGGGCAGTGAACTGGAACTCAGGACAAAACATCGTAGATATGCAAACATCTCCATCAAGTTCGACCAGGCATTTACAGTGCTCTATAAACTGATGCGGCGTGTAGCTCCACTATGCGATCCCCGGTTCTCAAGATTTGAAAAACAGATCAACCCATCCGATACCCCCTCATCTTCTGTCTGGCGGTCCTGCGGCTACACAAAGGAAGACTACCGCATGTTCGCTTATCTTCTGCCCTACACTGTGCCTGTGCTGGTCGTAAACGGCATGCTTACAGGTATTCTGCTTGCGTTCTTTGTATTTAACGGTGCATTGGGAGGTTACGAGGTACTGGGGTTGAAGGGCTCTGTCGTGGGAGTTTTCTATACCCTCTCGTATTTCGTGGTCTCAATCCTTCCCCATGGCATCATCGAGCTTCCTGTACTGTTCTTTGCAGCGGCTGTTGGATACAGGTTTGCAGTTGTGCAGTCCGATGCAGTTCTGGATAATCTTTTATTCGAGGGGGATGACATTGAGAGCGTGAACAGGGATGTTTCCCGCATCAATTCAATTATAGGGAAATATCTCAGGTCCAGATTTTTGTGGACTGTTTTTGCAGCGGTGGTTGTGCTGCTGCTGCTGGCAGCGTATATTGAAGTGCATGTGACACCACAGCTTGTGGAATATGTGATGTTCGGGGTTGAAAGGTTGCTGGATGGCGGGTTTTAGATACTTTCGCGTATTCGCCATAAGTATTATCCCCGAAAGCGAGCGATTTTATAAAACCACACATTACAAACCATTCAACACATCTAACTTTTTTCAACAGCAATCATAGAAAGTAAACTTTTATATTTTGGAGTGAGTATTTAAAGAATTGATTATTTTTTAATGTGGAATATTTGTTGTTAATCTACATATTTCATTTATAGAGGGAGGTAATACGGTATGAGAAAAATAATAGGGATTGCAATGGTACTGATGATGCTGATGTCAGTAACTATTGCATTTGCAGGTAGCGCAAAGGATACGCAAACAGATCGCAAAAAGGTGATTATCGGTTTCGTGGACCGGCCCAACCAGGCTGACGAAAATATGATCCAGGGACACGGTGGAAAAACCAGGTACACCTATGATATCATCAATGCGAAAGCTGTGGAACTGCCAGAGCAGGCAATCGAGCATATTAAAAAGAACCCAAGAGTGGCGTATGTTGAAGAGGATGCCGAAGTGCATGCACTTGTAGACACTCTTCCATGGGGTGTTGACAGAATAGATGCTGACTTAGTGTGGAATATTGAAGATAGAGCGTCTGATGTAATGGAAGGCGGAAACGCAGGCGCTGGTGTTAATGTCGCGATCATTGATACTGGGATAGATTACAACCATCCAGATTTGGCTGGTAATTACAAGGGTGGAATCGACTTTGTGAATAACGATGATGAACCTATGGATGATGCCGGACACGGCACGCATTGCGCGGGCATCATTGCAGCAGAAGATAATGACGCAGGCGTTGTCGGGGTTGCACCAGAAGCAAATTTGTATGCAGTAAAGGTCCTTGATGCATCTGGTAGCGGTCTTATGAGTGATGTTGTGGCGGGAATCCAGTGGGCGGCTGGCAAGGATATAGATGTTATTTCCATGAGCCTTGGTGGCCCCTCATCCGATTCTTTAAAGGCGGCTTGTGATTCCGCATATGATAAAGGTATAGTGGTTATTGCAGCTGCTGGAAATTCCGGAGCTCCACGTGGTCGTTCTACCACCACCGTTGACTATCCTGGTGCATATGACTCGGTTATTGCAGTATCAGCAACCGATAGTTCTGATGTGATCGCATATTTCTCAAGTAGAGGACCGGAAGTTGAAATTGCGGCTCCTGGAGTTAACATTTACTCAACTTATTTGGATGGCGCCTATGCCACAATGAGCGGTACATCAATGGCATGTCCTCATGTTGCAGGAACTGTGGCGCTTATCATAGCCTCAAATCCTTCACTAACAAATGAACAGGTAAGGGAAAGGCTACAGGACACTGCTGAGGATATTGGTGACCCATATTTGTATGGATATGGTTTAGTTGATGCAGAATCAGCTGTTTTACCTATTTCACCTGCTGACGTTCATGATGTTGCAATCATGGATATTGAAGCTCCTTCGTTGGTAGTAGTCGGTTTTATTGATGTTAATGTGGTCGTGAAAAATGAGGGCACGAATGAAGAAACCTTTGACGTAATACTTACAGATGCAACAGATCTTTATGAAATAGGTTCGGAATCGGTTACTTTAAAAGCTGGTGACTCTGCTACGATAACATTTAACTGGGATACAACTGACGCAACTTCAGGAGATTATATTCTTGAGGCAACAGCCGGAGTTGTGGCTGGTGAGACTGACACTGAAGACAACTTGATGGGCACAACAGTGAAAGTAGTGGAAGAAGCACCCTCCAATATCATGCACGTTGCAGGCATTGATATGTTTACAACAATAATAAAGTCGAAGGGATGGCACACCTATGCCACTGTGCTGGTAACAATTGCAGACGCTGATGGCAATCCTGTAGAAGGCGCAAGCGTGTCGGGTCAGTGGAGCGGATTGACAACTGGCACCGATTCCGGGATCACTGATGCGGATGGTGTGGCAACATTGGATTCCAGCGCAGTGAAGAATGCTGCCGGAACGTTCACATTTACTGTGGACGATGTCACGCTGGATGGCTGGACATACGACGGTTCTGCAAATGTTGAAAGCCCGGATGGTATAAGCGTTTGAAAAAAGCACAAATAATGGCGTCCGTTACGGGCGCCAGTTCTATTTTTATTCACTTCTCAAATTCCGTGATCCCGCGCGCTACATTGTTGAGTAGCTTCGCTGCTATCTCCTGCGTTGGCCATGCACCGAGTCCGCAGTCCGGTCCGGCATACTTGATCCGCTCGCCGAACATGGAATGCGCCTTACCAAGCCGTTTGGTCACAACATCGGGGGTTTCCATATCCGTAACGATCTCCTGAAGGCGTGCGGGTTCTTTCCAGACATTGGTATCGTATTTCTCATTGAGCATAGCTGTGAGATTGAAGATATCCGTGCGTGCGACACCAACCCGCAGGAACGAATCCGTGTCCTCCAGTACTTTCCTGTCAATAAGGTCAAGATACGATGGATTTGCAGCAGACTCGACGCCGACCACATCGATTGTGGGTGTGTCGCATGCGAGCTGGTAGTGCAGGGGTGAATGCAGGTGGATCTCTACATCTGCCCCGTGTTTGCTTGCTGATCCTGAAGCAGTTGTAAGCGCTGTAACAAGGTCGGGATCGTTAAACATCACCTGCGGATTGATCCCTATGCTTGGCTCATCGATGGAAACGGTTCTGATATTGAAGTTCTTTGCCGATTTGATGGAGTTCTTAACAAACCTGTTCACACTTTCGGCCAGCAGGTTCAGTATATCTGTGTATTCCGTGCCACCAAACTCCTTTAGATACAGTTCAAGGGGACCGGTAACGCATACGCGCACATCGAGTTTCTCACCGTGCTCCTCCCTGTACTTTGAAGCCACTTCCTCTATCGCCTGAAGTTCCAGTATTTTTGCACAATCTTCCCTGACCTTGAAAGGTTCTTCTGCACAGTCAGGATTGTTAATAACAGAAAGGAATTGCTTGTTCATGTCCTGGTACTGGGGGTATGTGGGGACATGTACACCCGCATCGATCTTTTGCTGAAATGCAGTATTTATCACGGAAAAAAGCGTTTCGTCTTCTGTCCTTTTCGAAAAGGCATTATTGACCCATTCTTTTGACACGCTGTCCGGTAGCGGGTAGCTGCCAATGTCGTCGAAGATTATCCCTGTCATGGATTAATTGTTGGCTGGGATATCATATAGTTTTGGCGGCATTTGAGAACCAACAGACCCGAAATTGAGATAAAAAATCGTATTATGTAAGGGCAGCATTGCTGCCCACGCATCCAGCCTATTTGATGTTGATAGTTGTTTTTTCCATCGGTTCAATGCGCTTGAATATAACCTCAAGAACACCGTTCTTGTAAGTTGCTTCTGCGCTCTCTGGATTGACCTTAACCGGCAATTCTATGTGCTCCGAGTACTTTCGATCATCACGGGATGCCTTCAGATCAACTGCTGAATCTGTTGCATCTAACTGGATGTCCTCTTTCTCAATGCCGGGCACCTCGGCGATCACATGAACACTGTCCTCTGTTTCAAGGACCTCGATCAGCGGTTTTCTCTCGTCAATGTGTATGTTATGTCGAAACTGTTCCATTTCCTGGTATGGGGAAATATTCCCAAATTCCCTGATCGAAAGCTCCTCCCCGGGCATGTGGGTTACGGAAAACCCATAAACAAAGGGGTGATCCGGCAACTCATCTATGCCCATGTTCTCGATTATGTGGTTAATTATATCTTCAATATCTTCAAAGGAGTCATCACCGAAGATATCTTCAAAGAAACTTTTTCTTCGTCTTTTATCTGCCATAATTTATCTCCTCTATCAATCTTCAGTTTATATAATTTGTTGTGGTCTCATCTTTTAGTTTTTTTTCGTTTTTTACGTGATCTTCTTCGAGCACTTCCTTGTCATTGGTCGCATATTTTGTAAACATCTCAGCACTCTGTTCGTATAGCTGCAGTGTGCTTCTGGATGTTGTGGGTTTGACCCGCGATATCGCGGACTTTAAGTGCGATCTGGTTATCTTGATCTCGTCTACTTTTTTCTGCATCATTTTTTTGCTCATACCCGGCTTTATAATCTCACGCAGAGCAAGCATTGCTGCCTCCCTGCAAATGGATTCAATGTCGGCACCCACATATCCTTCTGTCATTTTCGCAAGTTCGGAAATATCTATATCAGTGGCAAAAGGTTTACCTTTCAGGTGGATCTCAAAGATCTTCTGCCGGCTCTTTGTGTCCGGCACCTTGACATAGATCAGGCGGTCGAACCTTCCCGGGCGCAGTAGTGCAGGATCAACCATATCCGGGCGGTTGGTTGCGGCAACAACCACAACATCCTTGAGTTCCTCAATTCCATCCATTTCGGTAAGTATCTGGCTGACCACACGCCCGGTGATATGTGAATCCGAACCTGCACCTCGCTGTGGGGCTATTGAATCGATCTCATCAAAGAACACGATGGTAGGTGCAGCCTGTTTCGCTTTCCGGAAAGTTTCTCTTACAGCACGTTCTGACTCACCCACATATTTGCTCAGTACCTCAGGTCCTTTTATGCTTATAAAGTTTGCATCGCTTTCAGTTGCAATCGCCTTTGCAAGCATGGTCTTACCTGTGCCCGGCGGACCAAAAAGCATAATCCCCCGCGGAGGTTTGGTGTTGATGGCTTTGAATATCTCAGGGTACTTCAATGGCCACTCCACTGCTTCAATAAGTTCCTGCTTTGCTTTGGTAAGTCCACCAACGTCAGACCATTTCACATGTGCCACTTCAACAATCACTTCCCTCATAGCAGAGGGTTCGATATTCTTGAGCGCTTCATCAAAGTCGGTTTTTTTCACTGTCAACTCATCTATTAATTCCTGCGGGATCTCTTCCTCTATTCTAATTTCCGGAAGCATTCTCCGGAGTGCATGCATTGCCGCTTCCTTACATAGCGACGAAAGGTCTGCACCTACAAAACCATGGGTGACATCTGCAACCTCTCCGAGTTTCACCTTTCTTTCAAGCGGCATTCCACGGGTGTGGACGTATAATATCTGCAGTCTTCCCCCCCTGTCAGGAATTCCTATCTCGATCTCCCGGTCAAACCTGCCACCGCGCCGCAGGGCTTCATCGATGGAATCCGGGCGGTTCGTTGCAGCGATCACCATCACCTCTCCCCTTGATTTTAGTCCATCCATGAGTGAGAGAAGCTGCGCAACAACCCTTCGTTCCAGTTCTCCTGTGACCTCTTCCCTTTTTGGTGCGATGGAATCTATTTCATCGATGAAGATGATCGATGGTGCATCACGCTGTGCATGATCAAATATTTCCCGCAGTTTCTGTTCGCTTTCACCATAATATTTTGATACGATCTCAGGACCGCTGATGGATACGAAGTTCGCATCAGTCTCATTTGCAACTGCCTTTGCGACCATGGTCTTTCCCGTACCCGGCGGACCATGGAGCAGAATCCCTTTTGGCGGTTCAATACCGAGTTTCTGGAACAGTTCAGGGTGCCGGAGAGGCAGTTCGATCATTTCGCGCACAAGTCCGATCTCACGTTTTAGCCCTCCAATATCCTCGTATGTTACCTGCTCAGATAGCAGTGTATCTTCTGCGGGCTTGTCCTTAAGTACGATCTGCGTATTGCGTGTAACAATTACGGGTCCTACAGGGGTGGTGGACACCACAACAAACGACATGGGATTGTTAACGGTCTCAATCCGGATTCGCTGGTTGCGGTCAAGAGGTCTGCCCTCAATTATTCTATGAATATATCGGGCACCGCCTACAAGACGAACAGGCTGTGTGGGTGCCAGGCTTACCCGCGTCGCTTCCTTTGCAGCGATTTTTTTAATTGTGACCGTTTCATCGATACCCACTTTAGAATTGTTTCTGATGTTACCGTCAATCCGGGTGATATTTTTACCGGCATCGTCGGGGTACCCTGGCCAGACTATAGCATAGGTTTTTTCTTTACTTTTGACCTCGATGATGTCGCCACTGGCAGCACCTATCTTTTGCATCAGTTCTTTGTCAAGTCGGGCAATACCCCTTCCGACATCCCGATGAAACGCTTCAGCTACACGGACAACGATTTCTTCACTCATTCTTTCTCATCACCTGTTCCACATATTTTCCAATATTGCCGGTTGAGTTTAGTCGTATCTTCTATGAGTTTCTTTTCAGCAAGATTAAATAGATGTCCCCCTAACAAACCCGGATGTACCACAAGATTGTACGATAGCGATGCCGCAGTTTGTTCCTCTTTAATGAGGGTGTGAAGTATTTCAGATTCGACGGGATCATCTGTAATTTCTTCTATGGCATCAACACAAACTTCCATCAGTCTGGTGTATTTCGCCTGCAATTCCTGTTGCTGGTATTCAAGTTCTTCCTGCTTTGATTTCAATTCTTCTATTTTGTGGCACAGGTCTAAAAATATTTCTGATGTGTGCGCGTTTTTGGTTTCACAAATGTTTTCGTAATACTCTCTCAAATCACGATGATCTGTATCGACCTGGATGGTATGCATCGATACATTATAGGAATGAGGCGACAACGACACCTCTAGGCGCATGTTATCTGCAATGTTGAAATACTTGCGCCTTTGGTCATCCACATGGCATTCTATGAGTCCTAAATTTTCAAGAAGGCTCAGGTGATTGATGATCGCCTTTGGACCCACTCCAAGACGTCCCGATATCTCGCTGACATAATATGGGCGGTTCGAAAGAAGCTGGAGTATCTTCCTGCGGTTCTCGTTTCCCAGTATGTCAAGCATCTGTGATGAATCCAAACTTTTGACCTCAATTTCGTTTTTGTTATGAGAAGTCACTAACTTTTAGCTAATAACCAAAAGTTAGTCACTTGTAGTTACTAACCTATGGTTAGGCTTAATCGCATATATAATTTCTGGTGGTTGGTTCTGTTGCAAAAGCGGGAGGTGGACAACATTGTAAATGGGGTGTTGCACGAGGAAGTTTAAAAAAACTGATGCTAAAATTGAATTGCTGAACTTTTCTATACGAGTCTGTTCCTATCATTGCCTTTCCCCCAAAGTATTTATATATTGTTAATTATAATTATATGAGTGAGGTACCACAAGAATACATCAATGAAAACATTACTACCATCATAACATTACCCTCACCCGTCAATTGAACATGTGAGTACCTCTATCTTTTTTATTACGGCATTATTGGGTTTTATTATTGAATCTGGGGCAGGTCCAATAATTTCTCCAATTGATTCTTTGAAGTATTTTTAATATGGATGCCATCAACCTTTATTTGCAGATGGCAGACATGACCAGAAACGAGGATATAAAATCAATTCTTCTCGATATCGCAAAGGAAGAAAAAACCCATGTGGGAGAGTTCCAGACACTATTATTGAAGTTTGATACGGAACAGGTTAGGGAATTAGAGGCTGGCAGAAAAGAAGTTGAAAAGGAACTATCTTCAAAATAATGTTCTTTAGCTTCATAAAGCCGCAGAAGCAAAAATATAAAAAATCTATAGTGGACTCGGCGGGAATTGAACCCGCGGCCTTTACGTTGCGAACGTAACGATCTTCCCCTGATCTACGAGCCCAGAAAAAGAAAAAAGAGAAGGGAACTATCTACAGGGGTCGTCCAAGTTCAACGACCTGAACGCTCTCAACACCGGAAACGGCCGCGAAAGCCTCTTCTACCTGTTCTGTGCCTCCTTCAAGGTCTCCCACGAGCACGACCAGCATAAGTGCCTTCAAGCCAAACGCAATTGGCTCCTCCTTTGAACCGTATAGTTCAGAGCCTTTCGGCAGCACAGCCTCCAGCCTGTTCTTAAGGTCTTCCAGGTCAGTTTCCACACTTTCCGGCATGACTTTAATTGTTGCTGCTACGTCACCCATTTTTAATTCCTCACGGTCCTAGGAATCCGCATGAAGGGCATTTATATGAATTGCTCTGCTGTCTGCAACTAACACATCTTCCAAGTTCTGTGTCGCATGATGGACAGGGGAATCGCACATATCCGCGTTCCACAAGACGCACTCCACAGGTTGTACAGAATTCGACTTTTGATTTTGCCATTAAATATCTCCTTTTAATT
>JAFGQV010000147.1 GCA_016935475.1 Methanosarcinaceae archaeon | reverse complement strand
TCAAAGCTGAGCTTTGCAAAAAAATGGATTGAAAATTTCCTGTGCAAAGAAAATAAGTCAAAAATATTATGTTCTTAACTATAATTAATACTGAACCCTTTTCAAAACTCTTCGTCTCTCATTTTTCTTCGGCCTCATATTTTGAAATATCCAGGAACCAGTACCCATTTCTCAATATCTTTTCACTATCAACTATCCGTAACCTGTTCTTAAAAAGCGGTCCATCGGTGACAAAACTATGGAACTCGCCATTTTCACCACATGGGTCGATTGAATTATTAATACTGCTTAAATCGCTTACAAATTTCTTGTCTATCTTCCGGCCAAGCCACTCTTTGCCAAGTAAATCAGCTTTGACACTGGCTACAATTGCCTCAAATCCTGAATCGATGAAATCGGTTATGATCTGCTCTGAATCATGATCCCAGAGAGGTAATAACAACTCAATGTCCAGTTCATCACAAATCCTGTCCACCAGCTTCTTATGCGTTTCAATATGTCCGAATACTGCGCCTTCTATTTCTGCCCCTTTTTCGTTTAAATCGCCTATCACTTTTTTAAATTCTTGCTCATAAGAGACAAAATCAGTTTGAATGAGTGGAATTCCCATCGCTTCAGATTGCGCATAAAGCAGATCAGGATTAATTTCATGGGACCCCATACTCTCTATTTGCCTGAAATTCAGTAGATATGAGATATCAAAGCCTTCTGAAATTGCCTTGTAGCAGGCAAAACATCCATCCTTTCCACCAGTCCATGAAACGACAACCTTGCCTTTCTCATCCTTAATCAATGTATTATTGGTTTTCATCTCCTATGCCTACAATAACCTAGAAAAAAAAGCTTTTGTTTTGTACGGGTTGATTTGAAAAATGTATGCAATACCCCAGAGAATTGTTGTATGAAGAATATGTATGATAACTGCAGGCAGACATGTCATCCCCTAAATGTGGGGCGAGGAATTCCGAATGCCAAAAACATTCCCTTTCATACTGCTCACTTCAACCACAGTAATTTCCACGCGCATTACAGGCATGGGTGCTTTGTTACTTATTTAGATACCATGTTGCCAGTTTGAATACCATGTTACCCAGCTGAATTACAATTATTACCCTAAACATTGGTTATATATGTGCCAAAACGTTAAGGAATGCATATTAGAATCAGGAGGGAAAATGGAAGTTATTAATGTAGCCACTTTAGGGATTGTTTCCACTATCCTGGTGTTCGGGATCAAAACAGGTCTTGGATGTGGATTTGCGGACCTGCGGAAATACGAGATCGTGGGGATATGTTCGAGTTACTTTGTTATATCAATGATTATGGGGTGTCTTGTTGGTACTGTTTCCAGGGAGTTCCTTGAAAAAATATCAGGTGTTGGTTTATTGTTCCATGTCCTTCTGGCTAGCCTGATGATCATTGCCGGGATATACACCCAGAAGCAGTGGAACTGCGGATGTGATGTCAGCAGGCGCACATTTGTTTTCCTGTCCCTACCCTGTCCGGTCTGTCTTACCGCTCTTTTTATTGCCACCACAATGCTTGCTACTGCGCTTGATCTTAGCGGTATCGTAATCGGGGTTGTGGTCGGTTCGGTCTTCTTTTTCTCGGCAGTCGTCTCATCGCTCACCTTCAGGCGGCTGGGAAAGACCCCCGAAACCCTTGGAAGTGTGATGATGTTCCTGGGTGTCTTCTACGTGCTCGGGGCAGTGCTGGTACCTGCACATATGCAGGCAAAAACGATGACAATACTGCCCATAGCAGTGAATACCGGTGATACGCTTGCCTCATTTGCCGTCCTTTCGATATTTATTGCAGCAGGATTTATACTGTACCGCAGGGAGAAATGCTAAAATGAGTGCGTCAACTGTAATGTTTGCTATACTCTATACAATTTCTACTTCACTGCTGTATCCCGTGGTCCTGCTGCTCATGTTGTTTGTTGGCTGGGCGCTGGTATCCACGGGAGAATACCTTTCAGAGTATTCAAAAAGACACAGGAATACTGAACGTCTGGAGCAGGCGTGCACGCAGATCAGGACGGAAATGAAGAAATCATCTCCTGATGGTGCTGTAAATCACCTGCATAGTATCGATCAGAACCATTTTGTCACATCATTTGCAAAGGAAGCAGCGCAGCACCTCGGAAAGAACGATTTTATGCCCCTTGAGCGGTTATTCGGGGAGTATGAGATCAAAATGTCGGCACGGCTGGAAAAAACCAGGATCATGTCGACGGTCGCCCCCATGTTAGGTCTTATGGGAACACTGATCCCCATGGGTCCGGCACTGGTCGGGCTGTCAACAGGTGATGTGGTCGCTCTGGCTGACAACCTCATAATTGCCTTTGCCACGACTGTGCTCGGATTGTTTGTAGGGAGCATTGGATTTGTGTTAACCATGGTCCGCCGGCGGTGGTACAGGTATGATCTGGAAGATATTGAGTATATTCTTGAGAGCATCGGGGATGAGACATGAGAAACAGCCGAACTCGAAGCCGGAGAAAAGGACTGCTGGAAGCGGATGAGGGGTCCGATCCATTAAGTGGTGTTGCCAATCTCTTCGATGTTGCCATGGTGTTTGCGGTCGCACTGCTGGTCGCACTTGTGATGTCCTATAACCTGCCGGAGTTGCTCGACCCGTCTGCGACCGTGACAGTTGTCAAGGACCCGGGGCAGCCGGGAATGAAAATAATCGTGAAGGATGGAGTAAACATAGAGGTCATGAATATGACGGAAAATGTTGCAGGCGGTGCGGGAGAAGAACTCGGCACGGCGTATAAGCTTGCGGATGGGAAAGTGATCTACGTGCCAACGAACCGTACAGAATGATATTTTTCATCGGGTGGATAAATAAAATTGATTCAGAACAAGTATAATTGTTTGATGGCTTGAGAGGTGGATAATGTGTGGAACAAACAGGTGAATGGTATGGGAAATGTTATGGGCAAAATGAAAGTTTGCTCATTGGTTTTATTGCTTATACTGGTACTTGTACCGGTGGTATCGGCAGAAGAACCGAAAACAAAAATAACTTACATTTCCTGGAGTGAAAGTGACATCCTTGAGGAGGCAAGTCAGACAAATGATTACAGTGATTTCATCGAATATGCCTTCATTAATTACCTGGAATATCCTGACACAAGTGATGAACTGATTACGGCTGCGGAAAGTGGTTTCCTGGAGACACAGGATGTTATTCTTTGTCAGGGAGTATACGGCGCCCCATTTACTGACAACGTTATAGTGAATGATAGTTTAAAGGCAGCCCATGACAGGGGTACTGCTCTTTACAGCATATATCCTATGGATCCGGGTTATACTCCTCCTTCTTACTTCGATTATCATTCAGATGGTACTACTGATGATCCAGTTGCCAGCTATTACCGCAATATGATCAATGATACACTTGATGACTCC
>JAFGQV010000146.1 GCA_016935475.1 Methanosarcinaceae archaeon | reverse complement strand
ATCAAAATCCGAATTTTTCATCTTGCCGATAAATGCAGGAATATCAATATTAACGGGACAACCCTTAATACACTGCGGCTTTTTGCATTCAAGACAGCGCATGGCTTCAGCTATTGCCTGTTCTTCTGTATAACCCAGTGCGACCTCGTTAAAGTTCTTGGCTCTCTCTTCCGGTGCCTGCGCTGGCATTTCCTGTCTTAATGACATTTACAGTTACCTCCGCATCCATGTTCGTATTTCTCAATTGCCTTTGCTTCTTCGCTGCGATATAGCCCCAGGCGGCTCATCAGCAGATCAAAGTCCACAAGACGGGCATCGAACTCCGGACCATCCACACAGGCAAACTTTGTCTCGCCTCCGACAGAAACCCTGCAACCGCCGCACATTCCCGTGCCATCTATCATGATGGGGTTGAGGCTCACGATCGTTTCGACGTCAAAAGGTTTCGTCACTCCTGCAACTGCACGCATCATCACAGGCGGGCCGATCGCTACGACCCTTGCAATGTCCTTGTCACTTTCAAGTAGCTGCTTTACGACATCGGTCACGAACCCATGATGTCCTTTTGTTCCATCATCGGTTGTGATATGCAATTCATCGCTAACACTGCGCATCTCATCTTCAAGGATCAGGAGGTCGGCACTTCTTGCTCCTATGATGGAAATAACTTTGTTTCCCATTTCATGATACGCTTTTGCCTGTGGGTAGATCGGAGCCACACCGACACCGCCGCCGACAAGGACGATGTTTCCTAATTTCTCGATATCTGAAGGTTTACCAAGGGGACCCACAAAATCCTGGATCTCATCCGCCGCAGTCAATGTAGCAAGCTGTTTTGTGGTTTTGCCCATTTCCTGGAAGATAATGGTAACAGAGCCATTCTTTGCATCATAATCTGCAATCGTCAGTGGGATACGCTCACCGGTTTCATCTATTCTGAGTATGATGAACTGACCGGGTTTCGCTGCTTTTGCCACATCCGGTGCATTAATTTTCATCAGGTGTATTGTTGGCACCATTTCGTATTTTTCAATGATTTTGTATGTCATATGATCACATTTTGAAATTCAATTGGATTCAAAGGAGTAAGTGAAATGTATAGAAGTTGACTCTTAGATAGAAAGCCAACATATATTTATATTATTTGGTAAGCAAACGAATTCCACCATAAATTTGGAGCTTTGTAGCAAAGATTGATTTCCCTGTCAAAAAGGTAAATATCACTTGATTATGCTACGCCTTCTTTTATCAGGGCATTTCTTGCGCTCAATGAAACGTGGTGCGCCAGTTCAATTGCGCGCCGCTCGCCCAGTGACTCCTGATACTTGAAGTCGCGTGAGAACATACTTGCTGCGATCCGTTCCGGCTTATTGAACAAGTCCCCTTGCTCGGCAATTATTGTCCCCTCAAATTCGATCGCTTTTGCAGTATCCTCAATGATCTGGACTATATCTGTGACCTCCGGCGCAGAGACGCACCGGAAAGGCTTGATCTTGATCTGGTTGGTCTTCTCGATATTGTCAGCAGAAACAGTAACCGCGACAGCCGCACAAACCATATAATACCTGTCATTTATTGGATGTCGCCCTGATATGTCAACTGCTATGATATTCCATAATTTATCAGCTTTTATCATCTTCACATCTTAATTCTGCCAATGTCGATATACTCGATGTTTTTCTCACCCTGCACCGCAAAAAGCATGCGTTTCCTGACACTGTTCGCCAGCCGGACGGCCCTTGACATGACAGGCAGAGCGAATTCGTAGTCTTGTGGTATTGTATGAACGAGATTCTCAGAATGCGGGATTTTCTCAGGTAGTTTGACCTGACTGTATACCCTGAAATGAGTGCCGAACTTAAAACCGGTTTTCGGGACAAGATGGCGATCTCTGAGGTCTTCGTACACTCTGTATTTGCCTAAGAATTCGGGTTCGATCTCAGATGCCCTTTTTGAAAACTCCTCAGAATCCAGGATACACCCGGTTTCACGGTCATGGACTTTAATGACATTGTTTTCAAGGAGATATGCAGATTCCACGAGCGACAACTGCAGGTGTTCCGGATCAAGAAGTTTACCATAAAAACCCTGTTCAGACAGTGTATTTGAAGAACTGCTTTCCCAGACGATCACACGATCATGCAGAAGCGTCGCGTCGGTAGTGATCTGTGGATATAACACTTCCATATCGCCCTTAGGTTCAACTTTTTTAATCTCGTAGAATGTAATGTCACTTTCTTCATCAACGATTGCAAGGATCATCTGTTTACGGACATTTGAGGCGGAATTCAGTGATTTCATCAAATCCCGAAGGAGCATTGGTATGCGTTCCGACCGGACATACACAAAACTCTTTGCAGGTGTCTTTCCCGGGTGTCCACCCCGTGGATAAACCCTGAAATCAACGACACTCGGCTGGACGTAAAATCCCCTTTCCCTCAAGTCCTTATAAACGATATACTTTAGTTCAAAATACGGCTGGCGCATCGATGCAATTTTAATAAAATCTGCAAACTCAAGTATATGCCCATCCAGTTCAATATCGATCTTCTTTCGGTATAGCAGATATGCGGCTTCAATGAGTGTCAACTCAAGACTATTTCCTCTGGGACGACCGTAGTACCCCACATTGTATAGTTCATTTATAGCCTCTTTACCGGCTTGAATTTTATCTTCAATTAATTTGACTATCAATTCAATTCACCTAAAAAGTAGTCACCAAAAGAGAGATCTAAATTATATAAATTATAAGCATCAAACGAATTGCTGATCATTCGCTATATGGTTCAATAACAACAAAATTCTTTGGCTTAACGATCACTTTGTTGATATCATGCCATGCGATTATCATATCTGATGCGCCATTCTCACATGGTGTAAAAATCACACCAAAGTCATCAAAATCTGTTATTGTCCCGCTTCTAAAACTTAAAGAACTCAGCTCGAGCGTAACAGGTTTACCAACGCATTTTTTGAATACTTCCAAGTTCATAATGGCTGTTCTCCTTCAGGCTATATTTATCTATTTGATTTACATGTACTTATAATTATAGAAAAAGAGCTGCCATGCCTTGAAACTTCGAAACTGGATTAAGAATAAAAGAATTTCCAATTTTCGTCCCGCGGTATCAAATGGTTTTAACAAAGAATAAATATCTATTTATTATTATAGAACTATTTATCCATAACCAGTTCATCCGAAAGTACCATTATTTGGCGAGACAGTGATTATCCATGAACTATAGATGCTCAATTTGCGAAGGAAAAATGAATCGATGGCGTTATCCCGTGCTCAAACGACATGATCATTATGGACGTACGCTTGTGATCTACAAGTGTGTTGAATGCGGAAACGAAGAGATGTATCCTGATCTATGATCTGCCATGAAAGGTTGGACAAAAATGATCAGGATCCCGATATTGCAGCTAAAATGTTGAGTATACTTCTTCGTGCGGGTGGATCACAAATCCAGTAGGAGTAATGTCATACGGATGAATCTTTTTACTGTGGTCAGAACCCCGCATCTTGTAAATTTCCATACTTCGCATGCGAACATTTTCGTGCCGTTTATAGTATAGGACAACTGTACCTTCTGTTACGAAATTCTCAACACCGAATCGCGATGGTGTCGAATCATCCAGTATCTCGCAAGTCATTACTGAAGTAAGCCCAAGCACTTCCAGCGTTGTGCTAAGTTTAAGCAGTTCGACCCTGATCTTAGCGGGATCCTGAAGGTAAAAGCCTATGGATGTCGTGGAATCAATGAGCGCGCGTTTTGCATCTAATTCTTCCTGCACGGCAATTATCTGGTCCATCATCGAACGCATGTCGAAGGGTCGTACATCTACGTATTTTTCCTGTGAAGGTATCCCTATTTTAGTAGAGCATGCATCAATAATCGCAAGTTTGCCTTCCTCCTCCAGTGCCTCCAGATCCCATCCGAATTTCAGTACGTTTTCCCTTATCTGGTCCGGTCTCTCTTCTGTTGCAACGATGATGCCATTTTCTCCGTATTTTGTGATGCCATTGTAGACATACTGAATTGAGAAATTAGTTTTTCCAGAACCGGATGTACCTGATATCAGATACGTGCGATCGCGGATAAATCCTCCACCACACAGTTCGTCAAACCCAGGTATACCTGTTTTGACCCGGTTTTCTGCATCGTCCATCGAGATCTCTTCATTAACTGCACCATCAAACATTTTATTTTCCTCTATTATGGTCAATATTTAACCTTGTATATGCTTTTTTGATCAAGGTTAGTTTAATATCTGTATTTTAGGTCAAAACCCATGATTAGCTATTTACGTTAGTTGCATGATATATTTTATCAGTTATATATATCTACTGCATAAATAAATGTATTGAAGTTTCCATTATGATGATTATCATTAATGAATGTTTTTATAGATGAAATAAAAATCAACAATATGCAAATATTGCTGTCATATTATCCATCGTTTTATATTAATTCTATATAGCACTTCGACATTCACCGTTAAATGCATCGATATTTGCCATTGCAACGCGAAAATTCCCCCAAAATAGACCACAAAAGATTTAATAGGGCAATTATCTATTAAAACACTTGTAATCCAATATGACGGGATTCAGAGGGCGATGAAGTCTTCTTCGGCAATGGACGAAGTGAAAGCTCGTCTCATTTGTTGGAGACCTGATAAAATGCATTATGTATTTTATCCATGATTTTCATCTTACCAAAACATATACTGACAAATAAATTAATGGAGGAAAATAATGAAAAGATTCACAGCAGTTTCACTGGCTGCGCTTATGGCTCTGACAATGATTTTATCAGTCATTCCAGCAAGTGCAGTGACAGTGAATACCGTTGAAGTTAGGGGTCCGGTGTATAACGGCACCTCCCTAACTGCGATCTTCGCAAGTGAAGGTTTAAATGACACCAGCACTGCAGGTGTTAGTGATTTTTATCTTGAGATGAACGCATCAAACTTTGCAGGATTCTATTACGACATCGATGACGATATTTCAACCGAGGTATTTAGAATCTACAACGCAACTTCAACTGGTACAACTTATATCAGTGGCAGCACTGGCATCTTAGAGGACGGTATTGAGTACACCTCTACAATTGACAATGTAGACTACAAAAGCAGCAACCTTGCTGGTACCTACCCGGTCCTTGGCTTGTTCGCTGAGAAATACGTCCCGATCGTGGCAACAGATGTAGCCAAGCTTTCAAAATTGATTGTCGACGACAACACGAAGTACACCCTGAGAACCGGT
>JAFGQV010000145.1 GCA_016935475.1 Methanosarcinaceae archaeon | reverse complement strand
TGGCTTGCTTACCGCCTTGCCAGCTTGCATAATGAACAGGACGAGAAAGTATTTGATTCGGTTGTCGTAGTAACTGACCGCCTGGTGCTGGACAGACAGCTTCAGAACACCATCTACCAGTTTGAACACAAAGAGGGCGTCGTACAGAAAATCGACAAACATTCCGGACAACTTGCAGATGCACTGAATAAGGGAACCAGTATTATTATAACCACGCTCCAGAAGTTCCCGTTCGTGTTGGATAAAATCGGAACACTGCCGGATCGCAAGTACGCTGTAATTATTGATGAGGTGCATTCCAGCCAGGGTGGTGAGGCATCGAAGAAGATGAAGGAAGTCCTGTCCGCAGCAAGCCTAGCGGAAGCAGCTGCCCTGGAAGGGAATGATGATGATTTCTCTGCCGAAGATGAGATCAGGGAGTCGATGATGGCTCGCGGTCGGCAGGAGAATCTGAGCTTCTTCGGGTTCACAGCCACACCCAAAGCAAAGACCTTGGAGGTATTCGGTGAACCATCCACAGATGGCAGACCTCGTCCCTTCCACCTGTACAGCATGAAACAAGCGATCCAGGAAGGATTTATCATGGATGTGCTCCAGCATTATACCACATACAAGACATTCTTCCGGCTCACCAAAGCAATTGAGGATGATCCAATTGTGGACAAGCCCAAGGCAACAAAAGCCATTGCCCGGTTCCTCTCTTTGCATCCCCATAACCTGGCGCAGAAAACTGAGGTTATTATTGAGCATTTCCGGCAGGTCATAATGAAAAAGATCGGCGGACTGGCAAAAGCAATGGTCGTTACTGGATCCCGGTTACATGCCGTTAGATATTATTTTGAGTTCAAGAGGTACATCAAGGAGAAGGGTTACACTAATATCAAACCACTGGTCGCTTTCTCAGGTACCGTCCATGATCCTGATGTGGCAGGATCAGAATACACTGAGGCAGGATTGAACGGCTTCTCAGAGAGTCAGTTGGCAAAACAGTTCAACAAATCCGAGTACCAGATCTTGATCGTTGCTGAAAAATATCAAACAGGTTTCAGCCAGTCACTGTTACACACGATGTATGTTGACAAGAAACTAAGCGGTGTGAAGGCGGTGCAAACACTTTCCAGGCTGAATAGAATCCATCCGGGTAAGGAGGATACTTTCGTCTTGGATTTTGTCAATGATGAGGAAGACATCTACAATGCTTTCCAGCCATATTACGAACTGACCACGATCGAAGAGCCGTCTGATCCGAACCACCTGTATGATTTGAAAAGCCAGATCGAGAAGCACCATATCATTTGGCAGTTAGAGATGGACGCTTTCTGCAAGCTGTATTTCAGTTCCAAGGAAAAAATGAGACCATCTGATCAGGGGAAGCTTTACGCATTCATTAATCCCGCTATTGACAGGTATAACGCACTTGCTCCGGAAGAGGCAAAGGAAGATTTTAAGCATGCGCTGGTATCATTTGTCCGGTTCTACTCGTTCCTCTCCCAGATTATGCCCTTTCAGGACGTTGAACTGGAAAAGTTATATACCTATGGACGATTCCTGCTGAAAACTCTACCCAAAGATACCACAGACCCCTTCAGGCTCCATGACGAGGTCGCATTGGAATATTATAAGCTAACAAAAATTACTGAGGATCATCCAATTGTATTGTATAGCCAGGGTGAGGATTATATCAAAGGACCGACAGATGCTGGAACAGGGACGACAGAGGAAGAGAGGGCTCCTATATCGGAGATCATCGAGATATTGAATGAGAGATTCGGCACGGAGTTCTCAGAGGCAAATCGCCTGTTCATTGATCAGGTCAAAGAGGATATGATTTCAAATGAAGAATTGTCATTGCAAGCGAAGAACAACACCCTGGAGAATTTCCGTTTCGGATTCGAGGACGTATTCCTGTCCACGCTGATCAACCGTATGGATATGAACAAGGAGATCTTTTCATCAATAATGGATGATAAGGAGTTTGGTGGGAAAGTAAGGAAATATCTTTTGAAGGAAGTATATGAGAAGCTCAGAGAGAGTGCGTAAAAAATTTATTGTGAAGTACTGTAAAAGTCAATCACTTTTTTGTGAAATTTGTACTTTCTCATTAATAATCATACAAACGACTGTTCTCCTGGCGGTCTAAACGACCTTCCTTCTTCAGGGGCACAATTGAAATCCTTCCCATACCTCAAGTAAAGGTAAAGTTTAACTGAAAAACCCAGGATATGAATGGATCAATCCTGGCACCCACTATTTCACACTCAATTTTTATTGCTGCAGGCATTATATCAATAATTTCAAAAATCGAATCCAGTGTAACAACCGGGGTTTTTTCTCGTAACACGAGTGACAAAAGTTTGTATCTTTATTTTGCCAACAACCGTCATTCTATGAAAAAAGTCTTTATTGTTCTCGTTATGATCATTGCAGCAATCGGCTGCGAGAAGGTCAAAAATGAACCCACTCACAGCGAGATCATGCGCCAGATGGCAACTGACACGCTTGCATCAATTGACACTCTTTTTGCGGCTATTGTTTACAATCCCCAGGGAGAAATGAGAGGCTTCTATTGGAATAGTCCAGAGTATTATTGCGCCAGTCCCAACGGCAGCTGTGATACCACTATCCTCCTTCCCGAGAAAGACACTCTTCGTATCATTTATTCCATTCATTATATTGACGATTATACAGCAAGGTATAATATACCGATCCCATATAGTGCTGTTGATAGTTTCACATCTACAGTCGATATATACGAAAGGTGGGGCGGCGGGTACCCAAAGGAGCGTGAGTGTTTTAATATCTATACAAATGAAGATGTTAACTTCAAAGAGAACGCCGACCGCGAAATTATATTTTACTGATTTATCAAATATCAAAATATGCACCCGATCTTCTTCAAGTCGGGTTTTTTATTGCGGGTTTGAGGAGTGGTCCCTACGCAGTTTCATAAGCTGCGAACGCTGGTTCGAATCCAGCCAGCACCAAACAAACGGTCTTAACACATTACAATTATTGTTGAACCGATCTTCTTTAACACAACAATTGTATCTTGACTGCTGATTAAAAGATTTAAGAAAGTTTTCGTTGCCAAATGCATTAACGAGAAGACTCTACACCAGAATTCTTGGTTGGTCATTCTTGGCATGGTTTCACCCTGCCAATCTGTGTATAAATACTGGTTGTTCTTGTGTTCTGGGGATGT
>JAFGQV010000144.1 GCA_016935475.1 Methanosarcinaceae archaeon | reverse complement strand
GAAAACAGAAACTCATTTGGGAAGTATTTTTAAAAATATGTTGTCAAATTAGAAAAGGAGTTTTAGAAGCTAATTTGATAGCCTCAGTGTTGACACGACGATCGATGAGTAGTTTTATATATGAATATCTCCTTCTGTATAGGATCGGCATGTGGGGACATTTGAAATATGATTATGTTTGCATATTGCACTTGAACCGATGCTGTTTCAATATGAGGTTGAAGAGACATGGTGATAAAAATAATGAGAAAATTGATGAAGAATGGTGGGGTGGACAGGTTTGAAGAAGAGTACGAGGAGCGGCAGGTAATTAGCGGCCACGCAGGTCATAAACTGGACGGCGAAGAACTGGAACTGTACCGTTTCATGATCGGTGGCATGCAGAGTAAATAACCTGCAAAACCTATTTCTATTCCAATGGCATAGCAGGGAACATGTATGATGTCCTTGCTGTTCGCGAAGATTTTCCTGTGTTAAGGGAAGTTATCTACCTGGATAGCGCTGCCACTACCCAGACACCGGTCCAGGTGGTAGCGGCAATGAACGACTATTTCTACAAATATGCTGGCAATCACGGACGCGGTGCCCACAGGCTTGCCCGGGAGGCTACCAATCATTATGAGGATGCACGGGAGAATGTGGCTAAATTCCTGAATGTCGATCCCACGAAAACAATTTTTACAAAGAACGCTACCGAGAGCATCAACATGGTTGCACACGGACTGGAATGGACAAGCGGGGACCATATCGTAACAACCCTTATCGAGCACCATTCGAACCTTCTTCCATGGATACGTTTGCGCAAGCTTGGAGTTGAGGTGACGATCATCGAACCCGATACAAACGGCATGATCGTTCCGAAAGATGTTGAGAACGCCATGACCGACCGTACGTGTCTTGTGGCGGTTACCCACGTATCCAATGTGCTTGGCTCGATAACGGACGTTTCTAAGATCACGAAGATCGCACACAGGGGAGGTTCGAAGATACTGGTCGACGGGTCGCAGTCGGCAGGTCACATGCCGGTTGATGTGGGTGCTCTGGACTGTGATTTTTTCGCAACCCCGGGTCATAAGGGTCTGCTCGGACCACAGGGTACGGGTGTGCTGTATGTCAGGGAACCTGATATTCTTGAGCCTACATACCTTGGAGGGGGCACTGTGCATGCGGTCACAACCAATGGTTTTGAACTGGAACCGTCCCCTGCCAGGTTTGAAGCCGGAACACCGAACCTGCCAGGTGTTATCGGGCTCGGACGGGCTGTTGAATACGTGCAGGAGATCGGCACGGAGGACATCGAACGCCATGAAACGTCCCTTGCAAGGGACGCAGCTTCGCGCCTTGAAGAGCTGCCTTCCGTTGAAGTATACGGTCCGGCTAAACGTGCCGCAGTTGTGCCTTTTAATGTTGTGGGACTTAACCCGCATGATGTCGCCATGATCCTTGATGAGACCAAAAAAATATGTGTCCGGAGCGGTTACCACTGTGCCATGCCGAGCCTCGGGTTCCTTGGTGTTGAGGGTGCGGTGAGGGCGTCCTTTGGGCTATACAGCACGCAGGAAGAAGTTGACATTTTTATTGACACCGTCGCACAGATTACTTCTCTTGTTGCTTGATGGGGAGTTGTTATGCATGTTGAAGATATTCAGGATTATCTTTAATGCACGTCCACGAATTTGAAAATAAACACTTTCCGGACATGAAATTAAGACCAATATAGCTTATATGCAATAACGTTAAATGGGGTGTAAATGCCTGACAGATATACAAAAAACTATCCTGCAACAACCATATACAAAAACGGTACTGCGGTTGATTTGAATATCCTTGTTGCAAGGGAAGACTCTGTTGAACTGTTCGTGAACGGTACACATGCAGCATCCATCCTTTCTTCTCCCGCAGAGGTCAGGGAACTTGCAGTGGGGCATGTGATATGCGAAGGTATCACGGGATTTGACGGGATCCTTGATGTGCAGGTAGATGGTATGAAAGTTGACATTTACGTTGAACGTAACGAGGATTTTAATATCTGGCATGAACTTCGCTCATCCGGAGGTCTGGGTATCAGGTGTCAGACCGATGAAGATATCAATGTCAGGTCAGATGCCGTATTCTCCCCGGAGTCAATATATTCAGGAAACAGGTTCCTTGAATCGGATGTGTATCGGCTGACAAATGGCACCCATCTCGCAGCACTGGTTACCTCCAAGGGTGAACTGGCTGCACAGGCTATCGACATTGGGCGCCACAATGCCATCGACAAGGTGATCGGGCATGCAGCACTTTCGGGGCTTGATGTTTCAGGTATGTACCTTCTCTCAACCGGCAGGCAGTCGGCTGGAATGGTGCTAAAGGCAGCCCGCGCAGGTGTGCCGCTGGTCGTTACAAAGAGCGCACCCTTTGATAGCGGTATCGAGGCTGCAAAAAGAACAGGTATCGGACTTGTCGCCTTCCTGTCAGGGAAAAAGATGTCGGTTTTCGCCAATAAATGGCGTATCGCTGTAAACGGATGATCCGAATAACTAAAAGATTTTATCATGGGACGCTAATTCCATAATATAGAACCGGTATCCCGTTTGAAGTGAACCAAAGGGACCCCGGGCTATCCAGCAGGAATATACGGAGACATTGGCTTGAAAAATGACATGCTTCTGTGGGATGAGACAATATTCAATCAGGCTGAGGTGCTCGAACTCGACCATTTCCCTGAGTACTTCGCACACAGGGATAACCAGTTGCAGTCACTGAAATACTCCCTGCGCCCGGCAATGCGCGGCATGCGCCCTGTGAACTGCCTGCTCAGCGGACCGCCGGGTACGGGAAAGACCACTGCTGTCTGGAAAGTGTTCAGCGAGATGGAAGAATATGCTGACAATATAGTATTCGCAAAGGTCAACTGCCAGATGGATTCAACACGTTTTGCAGTGATCTCGAGGATATATAAGAAATTGACCAATATCACCCCCCCGACATCCGGTGTTGCGTTCAGGAAGCTCTTTGAGAAACTCGTGGAACACCTTGTGGAATCGGAAAAGGTCCTGGTGGTGGCACTGGATGATATCAATTACCTGTTCTATGAGAACCATGCTGATGAAGTGATGTACTCACTGCTTAGGGCACATGAACAGTACCCCGGCGCAAAGATCGGGGTCATTGCCATTGTCAGCGATACGGGTATGTCCTACCAGTTCGACCCGAAGGTTGGTTCTGTTTTCCTTCCCGAGGAGATCGATTTCCCGAGATATGACTACAAGGAACTCCGGGACATCCTTGCAAACAGGGTAAAGTATGGTTTTTTCCCGAACGTGGTTTCAGAGGAAGTGCTGGACCTGATCGCCGGATACGTGGACAGGACCGGAGACCTGCGGGTGGGTATCAACCTGCTCAAGCGTGCAGGATTGAATGCCGAACGCCGTGCAAGCCGTACCATTTCCATAGAAGATGTGGAAAAAGCATATGAAGCATCCCGTCTGCTTCACCTCTGCCGGAACATCAGGTCGCTAACGCCCGATGAAAGAACGCTCCTTAAATTGATAGCAAAAGGGGAGGAGGCGCAGACCGGTGACCTGTACAAATCGTTCCACGAGATCACTAAACTTGGTTATACCCGCTTTTTCGAGATGGTGAACAAGTTGCAGTCACTCCAGTATGTGGATGCGGATTTCTCAGGTAAGGGAACGCGCGGACGAACCCGCATAGTAACGCCGCGATACCAGCCGGAGGATATACTGAAATGTCTGGGGTAACCTGCGGGGCGGGCGCACAGGTCAATAAAAATGCGCAAATTAACAATGGAAAAGTATTTTGTACATCCTTTCATATGTAATATAACAAAATTCACGCTGAAATATGCAAAGATGTAGATCATAATGAAAATACGTGATGTTATAAAAATAATAAAAGCAGATGGCTGGTATTTAGTTAAAACCAAAGGCAGTCATCAGCAATACAAACATCATACAAAACAGGGCAGGGTAACGATTGCCGGTCATCCAAATGATGATTTAGCATCAGGAACTTTGAATAGCATCTTAAAACAAGCAGATTTGAAAGAGGTGGAATAAAGTGTATCGTTTCCTTATCATAATTGAAAAAGCAAATGAAAACTATTCAGCTTATTCACCTGATTTACCAGGCTGTGTTGCGACCGGAGCTACCCGTGAAGAGACAGAACGGAATATGTACGAAGCAATTGAGATGCACATACAGGGATTGTTAGAAGATAAACTGCCAATTCCAGAATCAAACTCGTTTGCCGAGTATGTAGCACTTGATGAAAAATCTGGCACTTTTGCTGATATAGTACAAACTGCGTGAAATAATTTATCATTTTACCTGTCATTTTCAGTCGACCCTATCTTTTTTGATTATCAGAACTGTGCCTGGATTTCTACAGAGCCAAAATCACGTGATTACACAGTTACCCACGCAAATCTGCGAAAAACCAAAAAACCACATGAAAAGCGTCAAATCCCATGACACTCGTGCGCAATGTCATGCAGATTTCCCACAATAACACCGCAGGAAATAAACGCTGGCTTGTCCGTGATCGTGATAGTAAGATCTGATTTTCCATCCCAGCTATAATCTGCTTCAATGCCAAGACCTGATATATGGCCGATATTTGCATCCGAACCATGGATTCCCATATCCATGAGCTTATTCTTCATACATTCAAATACTTCAGGTGTGACGTGATGATATGTCACAGGTTTAAAATCACCCATATTCTCCACTCCCCTTGATCGTTAAAAAGTGCCCCCGATAGCTACATTTATAGAATACTATAATCCATAAATACTAATAGTTTTTCGCTCCGGTGTAAGGAAAAATTGTAGTTCAAACCTGATCGCCCCGGATTCGCTATCTTCCGGGTCTGATACATGATCAAAACTCATTAACTTGGGTCATCAAACATTTTTTTTAGAAAACTACTTGTGTATAATGATATTTATTATAACCATGCAAAAGAAAAAAATAGTTCAGGTAAGCGGCTTAAAAGCCTGTGAAGCAGCAGCCTTCCGTTTCCTGGCTGCCGTACTGGTAATTATTTCTCTCCTGACAGCCACGGCTTCTGCAGATGTGGTCTCCGGAGATACCTCTCTGAAAATTGAAGTTTCGGAAATAGCCCCTAACCCTGCACGTCCGGGGGAAGACCTGCTCATAACGGTCAATATAGAAAATACCGGAAACGAGCCTGCTGAGAATGTGAAGGTAGGGATTGAAGAACTGGAACCTTTCATATTCAAATACAGCACTTCAGGAGTTTACGGCTCAGGGACGAGCACTGAGAAATATTTCTTGATAGAACAGATACAGACGCGCTCGAAAGTTGAACTGGACTTCCACTTCAGGGTGGATTCGAGGGCTAGTACTGGTGTCTACCAGTTTGAATTTACCATCGAAGACGGAAATGGGGTGAGCTTTTCCAGACGTATTCCGATCCGGGTGGAGGGTAACCCGGATATTGTGCTCACTGGAACCGGGATCTTTCCGGCAGATGATGAGGAATACTCAGCCGATGCCCTGGTCCCCGGACAGGAATTCTACCTTCGGACAACAGTTAAGAACTCCGGGAACGGAGGGGCAAAAAACATCAGGGTCATGCTGGACCTGAACGATTCGTCACCTGTGATCTCCCTTGAAGACAACGTCATTTTTATTGAGAAACTGGAGACCGGAAGTTCGGAAAATATCTCATTCAAACTCCTTTTAGGAAGCAATGCCGAAGTGCAGCCTTACAAGATCCCCCTTAGGATCACCGCTTCAAACGAAGCCGGAACCTTACAGATCGATAAATCCCAGAATATCGGCTTCAACGTGTTGAATCAGGCGGAGGTCAATGTTGCAAGCCTGAAATTCGAACCTGAAATGCCAGTTAAGGGGGAAAAGGTCTCTATGATCCTGAAGCTTGAGAATGTGGGTGAAGGAGAGGGCCGCTTCGTGAAAGCACGGCTCGAAGGGCTGGATGGAAAAGGTACGAAAGATGCATTTATAGGGAGGCTGGAAAAAGACGATGATACTCCTGCGGTTTTTACCTTCATCTCGGAAAATGCGGGAGAACAGCAGGTTACCCTGATCGTGGAATATGAGGATGACTTCGGGGAACACCAGCTCACCGAGAACCTGAGCTTCACCGTGTTCAATGGATCCGGGAGCAAGGTCCCGTTTGTTTTCGGAGTGCTAATTGTGCTTGCAGCTGCAATCTTTTTCATGAAGAAAAAAAAGATTATCTGAGTCCGGGAGACCGGTGAAAGATCAGGAAAAGAAAGCTGAAAATTTTGAACGGTATCTACAGATGCGATCCGAAAACATATGGGATGAACAACATGCTTGAAAAAGCAAAGGTTTCCCTCTTCCTCGCAGCCCGCTCGATCAGTCGGGGAAACAAAGGGATCACGATCTTTACGATATTCGTCCTGACCCTGATCTTCGTGCAGCTCATCCTCTTCTCGAGCATTCTGGCAGGGGTCACGGTCAAGTTCAACGAGCTCATGGTTGACTACCAGACCGGGAACCTGGTCATCGAGCCAGAGGACGAAAAAAGATATATTGAAAACACTGCAGCGTTGCAGAAGAAGATCGAAAGCCTTCCCGAAGTCCTTGGTACCTCCGCCCGCCTGAAAGCCTCGGGGTCCTTCCGCTACAAGGAAAAAGACGCAGGAGGGACGATATACGGCATTGACCCCAACGATGAGACCTTTGTGACAGGACTTGAAGGTGCAATGATGAGCGGCGAATTTTTAAGCAAGCCGGATCGGGGAGAGGTCATCCTGGGAAGGGAAGTTTCGGGAGGTTTCGGTGCCCTGATGGATTCAAAGTCCCTTGGTGGCGTGGAAATCGGGGACACGGTGGAAGTCACGATACAGGGAAATACAAAAGAGTTCAGGGTAAAAGGCATCTACAGCACTCTTTTTTTCCTGGCGGATTCAGGGGCATACATCAGCAGGGCTGACATGGAAGAGATGCTCGGTGTGCGGGACGGTGACCTTGCCCATGAGATTTCCATCAAGACCACTGCAGACACCGACGAGTTCGAATTCCGCATAAAACTTCTCTCCCTCGGGATCAAGGAAAACATCCGTACCTGGCAGGAATTCGCTGGCATCCTGCGCCTGATCCAGGACGTGCTTGGCATAGTCAGGAACATCATGAGCGCTATCGGACTCCTGATCGCCTTCGTGATCATTTTCGTGGTGATCTATGTGAACATCGTAAACAAGAAAAGGCAAATCGGTGTCCAGAAGGCTATCGGGATCGAGCAGAACGTGATCATAGCCTCCTTCGTCCTCCAGGCGATGCTCTACGCAGGATGCGGCGTAATCTTCGGCTACCTCCTGATGCGCTACGGTATCATACCTTACACTGTAGTCCATCCCATAAGGGCTCCTCTGGGTGATGTCAGCCTGGGTTTTGACCAGCTTGAAGCCATAAACCGCGCTGTTCTCCTTTTCCTGGCTTCGGTTGTCGCGTCGGTGATCCCGGCATACAAACTGGCAAACAAGGACCTTCTGGAACTGATCTGGGAGAAATGAAGAACGTTGGGTCATAAAATGGAAAATCATACACGAAAAGAGGGCGGAAAAGAAGCCGAAAAACTGACCAAAAACGATTCCTTTATTATCGAGGGCATCGATATTGTCCGAACCTTCAAAATGGGTGAAGTGGAGGTCAGGGCACTCCGGGGCGTTCCAGTCAAGATCCGCAGGGGGGAGTTCGTCGCCATCATGGGTCCCAGCGGCTCCGGAAAAACCACCCTCTTAAACCAGCTCGGTCTGCTGGACACTCCGAACTCCGGCAAGATCATTATCAATGGTATGGACACCTCCGGAATGTCCGAAAAAGAAAAAGGTAAATTCCGCCTCCACAATCTGGGTTACGTATTCCAGGATTACGCCCTTCTCCCGGAACTCAATGCCATCGAAAATGTATACCTGTCCCTTATGATGCAGGGCAAAAGCAAAAAAGAATACGAATCCTCAGCTTCCGATATCCTGAACGCTGTGGGTCTCGGTGACCGGCTGTATCAGCTCCCCTCCAAAATGAGCGGTGGACAGCAGCAGCGCGTCTCAGTGGCAAGGGCACTCGCTCACAAACCCCTCATCCTCTTTGCGGACGAGCCCTGTGCCAACCTGGACAGTGCAGCTTCAAAGCAGGTGCTCGATCTGTTCAAAAAGTTCAATGAGAATGATGGGCAGACGATCGTGATGGTTACGCATGAGGATTGGCACCTGGAATATGTGGATAGGGTGATCAATTTGATGGATGGGATGTTAGTGGAAAAAAATGACGTAAAATAGATATGTGGGGCTGTTGGGGGGTTAATGGTATAGGGAATTGGTGGATAAAAAAATTGCAGGATATGTTCCATTCCAGATACTGAAAATAAATTAAAATGATTGAAAAAAGTAAAGAAAAGCGCAGTAAGAACTGCGCCATTTTATATTTTATTGTTGTTTTAGCGTTTACATCATTGGAGGCATTCCGCCCATGCCACCCATACCAGCCATTGCTTCTGGTGGCATATCCGGTGCTCTGGTGGATGCGATGACGTCATCGATCCTGAGGATCATAACCGCTGATTCGGCAGCTGCGTTTATTGCCTGGGTCTTGATCCTGAGTGGCTCGACTACTCCCTTCTCCCACATGTCAACCACTTCACCGTTGTATACGTCAAGACCTGCGGTCTTTACACCTTTTTCATGCTGTGCACGCAACTCCATGAGCATGTCAATGGGGTCGAGACCTGCATTCTCTGCAAGGGTCCTTGGAATTACCTCCAGTGCATCTGCGAATGCCTTGACTGCAAGCTGTTCCCTGCCGCTTAAGGTTGCTGCGAACTCCTGAAGCCTCAGTGCTACTTCAACTTCCGGTGAGCCGCCACCTGCAACAAGTTTCTCGTCCTCGATCGCTACACCAACAACACGCAGTGCATCGTTGAGTGCACGCTCGATATTATCGGTAACATGCTCTGTGCCGCCACGGAGCAGGATGGATACAGCTTTCGGATTGTCGCAGCCTGTGACGAATGTCATGTTGTCTCCACCGACCTTGCGTTCATCCACAAGTTTTGCATTACCAAGGTCTGAATCAGCGATCTCATCGAGGTTTGTGATGAGATTTGCACCGGTTGCCCTTGACAGTTTTTCCATGTCGCTCTTCTTGAGACGCCTGATGGCAAATACTCCTGCCTTTGCAAGGAAGTGCTGTGCCATGTCGTCAATGCCTTTCTGGCAGAAAACGACATTTGCGCCGCTGTTTGTGATCTTTGCCACAAGTTCCTTGAGCATTTTCTCTTCCTGATCAAGGAAGGACTGGAGCTGGTCCGGAGAAGTAATGGATATCTCTGCGTCCACTTCTGTTTCTTTTAGCTCGATCGCGCTAATGATCAGTGCGATCTTTGCATTTTCGATCTTTTTTGGCATGTTAGTGTGAACACGCTCTTTGTCGATGATCATGCCCTTGATCAGCTTGGAATCCTCTATGCGGCCTCCAACCTTTTTCTCGACCTTAATGTTATCCATGTCAACAACGTTACCATTGGTCTTATCGACAATGCTGGTAACAGCATCAACCGCTATGTTTGAAAGTATAATTTTTGATGCCTCGGCACCCTTTCCTGTCATTGCGGTCCCTGCTATGTTGACCAGAAGTTCCCTGTCAGTGACTGTGACGTTCCTGGCAAGTGAATCAAGGATATCGCCTGCCTTTTCGGATGCCATCCTGTATCCGGATGCGATAAGTGTCGGGTGAACATCCTGCTCGATCAATTCCTCTGCCTTTTTGAGGAGTTCTCCTGCGATCACAGCTGCCGTAGTTGTACCGTCACCAACTTCATCGTCCTGTGTCTTTGCGACCTCGACGATCATTTTTGCTGCCGGGTGCTCGATGTCCATTTCCCGCAGGATGGTTGCACCGTCATTGGTGATGACCACATCTCCCATGGAATCTACGAGCATCTTGTCCATTCCTTTTGGACCAAGGGTCGTCCTTACGGCTTCAGCAACAGCTTTTGCTGCCATGATGTTGTTATTCTGAGCTTCTCTGCCTTTTGTTCTCTGGCTTCCTTCTCTTAAAATAAAAATTGGCTGTCCTGCCATCTGTCCTGCCATATATTTTTAACCTCCTGTTAAGGTAAATTGAAATGAGTACTATGACGTAGGTCTTTTGTAGATGTTTATGGTTCTATATAAAAATAGCGATTAAAAAAAACGTTTGCACAGGATAAACATATTAGATCCTGAACACAAATACACTATCGGATCATGCCATATCCCATGTCATCAGATCCGTAGCGTAAAAAAGAGTATGAGCAAAAACTCACTTTACAAGTGCCTTCGGCGACCGAGATATATATCGCCTTTTAGTACCTGCTGATGTGAACCTCTGCATAGGCCCTGAATGTGCCTTGTGTGCTTTGGATTTCACCACTTTGATCGTTCTTCCGCTTCGTCCTTTTATCTTGACCCATTCTATGCTACCGGTTTTTCCCATTGTAGATCCTCATTTGATAATTTTAATAATTCAATATGTTTTTATTGTAAACAACATATGCATTGATTTTAGCATAAGATGTAATAGCTAATAGTTAAACCTTGCGGGGATACAATAACCTGCTTTTATATAAAACCCAACCCATATTACATCCGGAGGGACTTCCCTTTCAAGAATATCCCCCCTTTGGTCGAATAAAAAAAACAGGAAGATAATTAGTCAGAGGTGATCCACTTTACCGCATTCTCCATCGAAAAACTGTTAGTCGAAACCAATAATGAACTGAAAGGTGTGGTCGATTATCCCGATGAACATCTAATTGCGATCATCAAAGAAGTGGGATTTGAATGCGACCTCTGCGGACGCTGCTGTACAAAGGAATTCAACGACCATGTGTTTTTGCTTGATAGGGACACTGCCCGCATAAAGGATATCGACCCTTCCGCACTTACGCCAGCTCCGTATTATGAGTTCTGCGACCAGAACGGTAAATTCTATGTGTCCGGCTATGCCTTAAAGACCGGACCTGACGGCTCCTGTGTTTTCCTGACCCATGGTCGCTGTGATATATACGATATGCGAGCCACCATCTGCAGGCTGTACCCCTACATGCTTCACCTGGAAGCCGATGAGAACGGAAATATCGAATGGCGGCAGATCAGCGGATTAAGCGAACACGGGAACTATCACACAGAGATCGATGACGCTGAGTGTAAGCAGATCGCGGGTAGTATAAAAGAGTATGAAACCGAATTCCTGAAGCAAAAGATCAGGTTCCTGCGAAAGGTTCAGGAGCATTTCAAAAATAACGGTCTAAGGCATGTCCAGAGGACATATGACAGGCAGATGAGAGAGTTCCTGAAAGGTGGGGAGATCGAAGTTCTCGTGTTTTTCGAAGGGGATTTCGAATCCGTGAAACTAAAAAACGAACCTGTTTGAATATTTGATTTCCTGTGCTATTATTGAACTCCGATTTGACCGGTTGGAGATTTTAATTTTTATTTCACCACGGCTTTGTGTAGAAAGTCTGATTTTTGCCTGAGTTTTTACACAGACTGCCGACTTTCTTTCAAAGTCCGGAACATCGCCAAGCCCGGGGTCGCGTAAGAGATTGGTGGATTAGGGGGTGAGAGGTGTTGGTTAGGAGGAGTGAGGGATGTGAAGGCATGCCACTCCCTCCCCTCGAAAAAGTCATCTTTCCCACCAAATTATAACATCAAATATATTTTCAGGATATAAACCGATTATTGCTTTTTGTCTTAAATGAGATGGTGTTGAATTTTTTGATTTTAAAATATAATTTTGAATAGTTGCTATTGAATTACCTTTTATAAAATCACTTGGAATAGCTTTCTTTAAATAATCAACTTTAATTTCACCAAAATTCTCAAAATTATAAAAACGACTAAATCTAAAATTAGCAATATTTGGCATTTTTATTTTTTCATCTGGTGAAAAAAATAACCAAATATCAATATCCTTAATTCCATTTTTTT
>JAFGQV010000143.1 GCA_016935475.1 Methanosarcinaceae archaeon | reverse complement strand
TAATCCATTAAACCAGTTGGTTGAAGTAACTGATGCCATGGGGGGAACAGTGCAATATAGTTATGATGTTGTTGGAAACATGGTTTCCATGACAGATGCAAACGGCCACATAACAAATTATGTGTATGATCCTTTAAACCGTCCAATCTCTGTAATTGACCCATTGGGATATACTGCAAGTAATACCTATGATGCAGTTAGCAACATAGTCGGTCTCAACGATGCAAATGGCAATGTAACCTCTTATACCTATGATGCTTCAAACCATCTGACAAAGATTACCTATAATGACGGGGAAACAGTGAGCTATGGCTATGATGCTACCGGGAATCGAGTGATGATGACAGATAGCCATGGAACTATAAATTATCAGTATGATAACCTGAATCGTGTAGTCAGTGTCATCAACCCTAATGGTCAGACTGTTGGATATATGTATGATGCTGTTGGCAATCGCATTCATACGACCTATCCAGATGGTAAGACAATGATTTACGGGTATGATGCCAATAAGAGGATGGCTAGCGTAACAGATTGGAATGACCATATTACGGGTTATTCTTATGATGCAAACAGCAATTTGATAGGCATGACCTATCCGAACAGCATAAGTACAGAATATCTCTATGATGAAAATAATCAGTTGGTAGAGCTGATCAATAAAGATACAACCCAGGTTGTCTCAAGCTTTGAGTATACAATGGATGCCGTCGGAAATCGTTTAAGTGTTGAAGAGCTGTTTTCAGGAAGATTTGAATCGGAGCCCGGGGTTCCACAGGTCTTGACTACCAGCTATGAATACGATAGCCTCTATCGTTTGACCCAGGTTAATTACCCATTTGACAAAACTGTTAGTTACAATTATGATCCAATGGGCAATAGAATCAGCATGACTAACACAATTGACGGGATTGATGAGACCATTGATTACGTTTATGATGCCGGCGATCGATTATTGCAATCGGGAGACATAACTTATGCATATGATAATAATGGAAACACCATCCTGAAGACTGAAAATCCAGGAAGGGTCACATCTTATGGTTACAATGGAGAAAATAGATTAATTAGCCTCTCCAAAATATTTGATAAATCCCAGAGAGATTTATATAATTTTGAATATGACGGGGATGGAAACCGAATCAGCAAAACTGTAATTCGCGGCAAGAATACACAATCAAGTGATTATTTATTGGACGTCAACAGCATCTTACCACAGGTGCTTACTGAATCCGATAAGAAAGGTACAAACTATTACACTTATGGAACAGATCTCATTTCCATGACCGATCCTCAAAGGGGAGAATTTTATTACCACTATGATGGATTGGGAAGTGTACGTAGTCTGAGTGACAGCAAAGAAAGCATCAAAACTATTTATCTCTACGATGCCTTTGGCCAGATAGATAAGGAATTGGGTCATGTCGATAACGATTTTCTTTTCACTGGCGAACAGATGGATGATGAAACCGGGCTGATTTATCTCAGGGCACGGTATTATGATCCAGATACAGGGCGATTTATTACGAAGGATCCATTTGTTGGTTTTATTTCCAAGACACAAAGCATCAATAGATATGTCTATACAATGAATAATCCAGTGAATCATATTGATCCTTCGGGCTACAGTTCTGAAATGGTAAATTCTAAGAAAATAAAAAAGAATCCCTTAGCAATGATTATACCAACAGCGTCAGCTGCTACAAAGCCTAAACTATCAGAATCAACTACTGCCGTATCAATCAGCTGGTCATTAACAGAATCATTATGGTCAGCTGCTGAAGGTGTAGCCCAATATGTGCAAGTAGGTGGTTCATCATTCGTAAGTGGAATTAAAGCTGCTTTTACTATGAAGAAAATTGGTGATGTAGGAGAAAAATGGAATTCAAGAGAATATAGGCTACAACAATGGGATGAAGAATACAAAAGTGGTGGAAGATTTTCGGTTATGCTTGATGAAGAGGCTGTAATAAATGGTTATTCTTCATGGGAAGATTGGCGAAATAACGGTGAAATCAATGAAGAATCCTTTGGAATTCTTGAATCAATGCGGGGAGGAGGATATCCAAGTGGAGGTATATATCCAAAAATGGTAGAACAAATAATGGGATGGATTTCATTATGAGATTCTAATTTCGACTTAAACATCCAATTGTGGCCCTGATTTGAACGAGTTAAATCCGGGGTATTTGACATGTATCACACTCCCACTCTCAACCACATCCCAGCCATTTAACTGATAGAATTCTTTCCCTTACATTCCACAAATTCCACCTCTTATAATTTATTAGACTTTTGCCTAAAGTCTGGAACACCGTCATCACCAACCACACCCCAGCGGCTCAGGACATATGCAAACGCTTTGAATAGCCAATCAATCCGTATCCCTGTCACAACAGAACCCGGCATATACCGGGTAGTGGTCTGACACGGCGGTTGTGAGGTCCTCTGTGAACCCGTATTTCTCAAAGCTGCTTGTCTAGCTTATAAGGGATAACAGAGTGCCAATAACTTGCCTGATCTCATTTTGTGGCATCCGTCCATACTTCTCTATGCCTTCATTGGATTCAGATACTGAAAAAAGGGACTTTTCGAGGAAGGGATACTTTTCCAGCAGTTCACCAAGTACGGATATGTCTATTTCCCTCCCACCGTGTTTCGGGTCGATCAATGCAAGGACATCAGCCCGGTCCTTTACAAGTTTTCCACTTTCCCAGAGAGGGTCATCACTCAGTACGTTCTCGATCCTATACTGCCGGTCCCATATGGCTTTTAGCTTCATAATAATTAATGTTGCCCTGTTCGGGACAGCTATCTCAATGCCGCCACGGATCGTTCTCATTTCCGTGTTCTCCACAAGAATGCGGAAATCCAGGGATATATCCTTAATTCCTTCAAAGGGATAAGGCTTCTGCCAGGTGGCAAAGTCGATGATGACAGGACCGGCTTCTGTTATCTTCTGGACACTTGTGGATAAGCCGGGAAGCCTGTATGGTTCAAAGCCCCGCAGCTCCCGCAGATGATACATTATGCTCTTGCGGATCCGGCTGCTTGTGATCAGGTCGATATCGATGGACCCAAACCAGGGATTATAGGAATCAACTGCCCAGCCACCTATAAGTACTGTTTTCGGGTCCTCGGTCTCACCATGCTTTTCATGAAGATATCGGATAACTTCATTTAACTCTGCCAAAGACAGTTCGATAATCCTTTGGGTAGGTTCATATTGTGGCATAGGCTGCAACCATTTGTTTTGTCATATCCATTGCAGAATAACCCATGCCTGTCAGGTCAAGCAGTGCCTGGGCCGGGGATACTATCCTGATCCCTTCTTTTTCCCGGGTATCACGGAACACTTCCCTGTCAGGGCGGTAGATAAATGCCATAACTCCGTTTTCGGAATCGGACCCGAACAGTTCCCTGAAATAACCCAGGTGTTCTTCTGTCATGTAGAGATACACTGCATCATGGCGTACCCCGTAACCTGTGTACAGTGATGCGGCGGTATAGGATGTGAACCCGAGAGGCATGTCGTCCTGTGCTTTGAAGGCTGATGTGATCTCTTTTGCCGCAGCTGAGGATTCTTCAAAACTGATCCTTATCTCAGCGATCTTGAGACTTAAGAACGGTCGCTCCCATGCAACACCATTTAAGAGCTTGTTGACATCCGAGATGCTGACGTGGCTGTTGTCCTGCTTAACAATGTTCTGCTGCATCAATGCCCTGATGGTTTTGTGCGCCCAGCCGTAGGACACGTCTTCCATTAACGAGAGTTGCCTGATTGATGTCTTTTTTTCCTTCAGCAGGCGGGATATCACTTTCCATGATTTGTCCGATGTTATCCGGTGGCTTGCGGATGCGTGCTGTTCCCTGCTTTCAGGTTTGAGTGACCAGGGGAGCTTTATTGCCTGCATGTCCAGCTGTTCCATTAGCTGCTGTTCCCTTTGAGGAAAGTGTTTCGCAGCAATAACCAGCCTGATCTGCTTTCCGGCTTTTTTGTCCCGCAGCCAGAGGTCGCGGATGAGATTTAACCGTGAAATTGTGTCAACCGTAACCCTGGATATGATCTCCACTACGTAGATAACATCTCCTTTTTCCAGTATAAGGTCAGGACTGAAAGGTAACCCTGCGGAATAATGTTCTATGTCAAGGGCTTCCGAACCCAAAGGAATATCCAGAAAATCCCTGATATATGCGAGGGTATTGTTCTGTTTCTCTGTTCTTTGTTGTATCATCTTAGTTATCACTATATTGTGATACCTATATATAGTTATCAGTGATATGTATCACTGATCGATGATACGTTTATAAAGGTATCAGTGATAATTCCCGCTGACCCCGGCATTGGTAAAAATATGGATGTAATCACTACTTATGAACATATCAATCCCCATAAGTTATTGTTAAGTATTTCAGGTTTTCTGAATATTTTTCTTTTTCAATAACCCATTTCAATCGCTCATAAGTGATTTCTCTGCAGATATTATTTTCATTGTTGTTGATAAGAATAAAAACTCGATTGCCTTTGTCCTCTTTATTCAAATCCATCACAGCATGCCCGGTTGATCCCGAACCAGCAAAAAAATCTAAAATGATAGAATTTGATTTTGAAGCAGCGCGTACTAATTCCTTGACGAGTCTCATTGGTTTTGGGGTTTGGAAAATATACCGATTTCCAAATATCTCGCCTAGTTCATCCTTTGCGGATGAAGTTGTGCCAAGTCCCTTTAGAATTGATTCCATTTCAGCAAATGAATCAATCCACTGGTTATTAACTAAAGTTGGTAGCTTTATCTTATTAAAATTAGTTTGACTTTTTTCTTTGAAACAAACCAGAACATATTCGTGTGCCATTTTGATGTTGTGGAACGATTTTTCCACACGGTTCTGATCAAATCGAGAATCGGTTTTTGGCCAAATTAAGGTATCAATGTTGTTCTCACCAAACATGTGGCAGCAAAGCAACAACAAATTGCCAATCTCGTTTTCATCTATATTAATATACAATACTCCGGTATCCGTCAGTAAATTATATGCTATTTTCAATCGTTTTTCCATAAAGCTGAGCCACTTACTGTGAATGTACAAATCTGCCTCATCCGCACAATCATGGTCATTGTAATTCAACCAATCCATGCCAGTATTATACGGTGGATCAATGCAAATGACATCTATCTTTCCATTGTAGCTTTCTTCCAGTAACTTCAAAATCGCCAAATTCTCCCCCTCAATAAGCTGATTCATCTGGCCCCCATTTTCAATTCGTAGACTTCTCTCCTCCACCAGATTAACGTTGTTCTTTCTTATATTTTCTTCAGTGTGGTCTTCGAAAACGAGACCGTACTTCTCTGTTAGAATCTCTTGTTTCGCCTTATCCAAAATCTGCAAAAACTGTTCTGGAGCAGAAATCTCTTCTAAATATCGTTCCAGTCCAGATATCTTTGAAATCAGCTCTTCTATATGCTTTCTGGTGATGTTGCTCATTCAACATTGTCTCCGTTATCTAATAGTATATTCATTCGATAAGATTTAACGCATGCAAAACCCTTCTGCTGTCCAGCAGATTCTCTTGCCAGTCATCAACCGGTGTAATCTCCATTATAAGCACTGAATTATCTGGAATGGAACATTTTCCCAATAGACTAAAATCAATATTTCCTTTTCCTAACGGCATGTGGTGATTATCTCGTTCTCCTATATTATCTGATAAGTGGACGTGTGTAATCCGGTTTCCAAGTGTATTAATTCCCGTTTCAACTCGGCCTGTTATATTGGCATGAGAAACATCAAACACAATGCCCACCAAATGCTTGGGGAAACTATCTACAAAAGCAGCAAGTTGCTCGAAATCTTGTATTAGATCATCCCCTAAGTAACCCACATTTTCTATGCAGAGCATGATGCCATATTTTTCTAGCACTTCGAGATTGGAATTGATTACTTGCTTAGCAGTTTCAATACCTTCAGAAGTTCTTCCTTTTTTTAGTGTTCCGGTGTGCAAAACGAATGTTTTTATTCCCCATTGTCCTGCCCTTTCGATGCAGTCTCTCAGAACTAAAGTGTTGCTTTCAAGAGCATCGCCGTCACCAAGATTCAAAAGAGGTCCATGAACCGATAAATCTTTATCTCCTAGGCTCAGGTATCTGTTTAGTCTTTTGTTGCTCTTAGGCAGAGAAGAATCCCATATTTCAATAGCATTGAAATTATTCTCTTCAGCGAACTCGATAAGAGCATCAATCGAAAACTCTGGGATGCTATAGATGGAAATGCCCGGTTTAAGGTTCATTTTGTTACCTCTACTTCTTCCTGGTTATCTTAGCAGGACAGTTAAAAAATGTGTGCCCTTCTATTGAGGTGTTATCAGGGAGAGTTATGGTGTTCAGATTAGTACAGTTAACAAATGCCCATTCTCCCAGAATGGTCACACTATCTGGAATAGAAATTTCACTAAGATTAATACAGTTGGCAAATGAACTTCGCTCTATGACAGAAACACCCTCAGGAATAATTACTTTTTTGAGATTCTTGCAGCCGAAAAAAGCACTCCTACCTATCTTTTTTACAGTATTCGAGACCACAAGCGTCTCTAATGGACTCGATATTGAATAATATATCAATTCGGTTCTCTCCTTGTTATACAAAACACCATTCTCATACACATACTCAAGACTGTGATTTATTAGAGACAGTGAAGAACAATTTGTGAACGGATTATACCCAATAGTCTTCACACTACTGGGAATGGTTATACTCTCTATCTTTTGGCAGTTATAGAATGAGTGCCTTCCAATAATGCTAACCCCCTCAGGAATAACGAGCTTCTTTGACTCAGTGCCGTGTTCATAGTAGAACAGCGTAGTCATAGTTTTATTATAGAGAGCTCCATCTCTGAAAATGAAATGAGGGCTGTTGTTCTCCAACCGCATATTGGGCAGATTGGAGAATGGATTGTTCTCAATAATTTTAACACTGGGCGGAAGGATTATTTTCCTCAGGTTCTTGCAGTTGTAGAAAGAGTGTTTGCTGACTGATATCACGCCATCAGGCACTTCGAAGATATCTGAGTCACGCTTAATGGCACAATATATTAACCTTGTCATCTCTTTGTTATAGAGCCCGCCGTCTTCAAAAACAAAATGCGGACTCTTGTTAATCAGATTCAATTTGGGACAATTCGCGAACGGGTTGTCCCCCATTATCACTACGCTCTCTGGAATTGTTAGCTCGGACAGATTCTCACAATTATAGAAGGTGTCCCCTCCAAGACTATATACAGTATCAGGGATTGTTATCTTTTCCATTGTGTAACAGTTCCAAAATAGACTGTTTCTCAACTTCTTCACACCATCGGGAACGATGACATGGGGACTGTTTCCGGTATATTTCGTCAGTATGCCTTCTGATATCTCAAAATGACCGATGACCTTAGTACTTTGGTTAGATTTGATGTTTTCATCAGGATATGCTCTGAATTCATCAGAATATGCCTGAATTCCCTCCTCGAAAAGCCCACTCGTATATGTCAGTATGTTATCTTCGCAGAATGTCTTGGGAAACACCGTATATCTGCATTCTATTGTTCCCGCCTTGAGACGCGAGGTATACGCGCAGAAATAATTGGTATCACCGTTAATTTTAAAGAATGATTGAAGGATGGAAAGATTCGTTTTTAGTTTAGCAACCTTAATATCATATTCTTCCTCCCATTCCATGCACTGAACAGCTATGAAAACATGACCGGAGTTGTTCTCAACGGCAAAGTCATACATGGAACTTCTGCCTATGTGAATATTCTCTGGTGGGTATTTTTTTCTAAGAAACCTGTCAACAGCTTCCAGAACGATAAAGTTCTTCTGAGAAAAATGAGCTGATTTCTCAGCACTTACATGAATACTGTTTCCGTAATCTATCACTTCGTTGGCAACATCAATGGAGATACTGTGAGAATCATGATATTTCTTCACATACAAATCGGGGATTTCTTCATTATAACCCATTTTCCAGAAGTAGTTGATGGAGTTGAGAATAATACTCATTTTTCACTCTCCGGAACAAGAGTATATTTGAGTTTAATCGAAAGAGAATCCATCATCTTCTCAACTACCTCTTCAGCATTCAGATTGGTGGTATCAATCGCAACATAATCCATGTCGTATCGCTGGAGAAAAGACTCCATCTTCTCCCTCGCTGCCGGATAAAGCTTAGCTTTCCTGATATCGGGATCATTAAGGTCCCGGTTCATTATCCTTCTGGCACCTTCTTCAGCAGACGCGTAGAGCAAAAACGTGAAATCCGGTTTACCAATCAAATCGACCATGCACTTAAATATAATTTCGGTTTCATCTGTTCCACACCAATAATAGTTAGAAACAAAATGGCGGTCCGTAATGATGTTCTCCTTCTCAAAACAGTGATACAGAAAAACATTTCCCAATCCATAGAACCATGCTCGAAGAATATTATTCTCAACTTGCTCATTGATATAATCCCTAATCCTAACGTAGTTGGTGAAATCACCTTCTTTATCAAACATATAATGTAACGGTTTCTCAACGATCTTAAAATTGAGTTTCTTAGCCAAATTTCTCGCAGCTGTAGTTTTACCGACGCCATCCATTCCCTCAATGGCTATGTGCATACTTCATCCTCCACGGTTACTGATACATGCATTGGGTCTTCTATGGGCGACCTCTGCCTTTTTACCAGAAGTAAAGAAATCAAGCTCTTCAAGATAGCCCGAAACCCTACGTATCCTTAAAATATCTTTGCTGCCACACTTGGGACAGTCGTCAAATGTACCGACTTCTCCACAGCTTCGGCATTTATCCCACGGAAAATTCATGGCAAGATAGTTAATTCCGTTATTGATTCCTGCCTCAATGCTCTCTTTCACCGCTTCAGTATTATTCAGGGGCGCAGAGGAAAACTCCATATAGGATATGCAGCCACCATTCGCGTAGATGTGGAATGGACCTTCAAACATAATCTTCTGAATAGGATGCAAACCAGAATCTACATCCACATGGAAAGAATTGGTATAGAATTCCTTATCAATTACCCTGTGGTTGAAATAATTCTTATCGATGTCTGGAAATCTACCAGAGATAAACTCACCGGAAGAAGCCAGAAGAGTAAAGTTCAGATTATGTTCCTTTATAAAACCATCAACCACTTCACGCATATATTTGACGATATCCAGAGCACGAGCATAATTCTCATCCGAGGAATAATACTTCTCCCCAGACAAGACTTCCACGGCTTCAGAGAGCCCGATAAAACCCACGGATAGAGTGCCGTTCTTGAATATATCTTCAAGATACCCAGCCGTTTTAAAATCCTGAATCCATAGATTGAATTTATAGTTGCACGGGAAATCATCAACATTAAGCTCACACAAACGATAGTATCTGTCAAGAAGAATTTCCTTGACCAGAACTGCGGTTTCGGTCCATTTCTCCCTAAATAACTCGAACTTCTCATTTACGCTCTTTTTAGGATAGTCCTGGTCTATCTCAAGAGCAATCCGAGGTAGATTAATCGAAGTGTAAGCAATGTTGCCCCGTCCAATTGAACGGGGCTCGCCGAACAAGTTTGCCACGACCTTGGTCCGGCAACCCATAATAGCAACCTTGCGCGGATCGTACCTTTTATTTGCCTCCGAATCAAAAAGAAGATACGTGGGTATCATCTTTTTACAAGTAGATTCAACAGCCAGACAAAACAAATCATAGTTCTTGTCCTCTGGCAAATAATTCACACCTTTCTTTACCTTGAAAATAATATTGGGCTTAATCACATCCAGAGACGAATCTTTGAAATATTCGATGGCCGAACGAGTGGAAAATCGACCAATCTTGCTGGTAGCCAGTCCCAGATTGAGTGATACATAATAAGTTACTTGGCCACATCGTTCTCTTGCACAGTTCACCCAATCTATAAACGACTCAATCGAATCCCGCAAAACAGCTAGATTTTCTTCATTTTCTTCAATATTTAACCGGTCAAACAGTATCGCAATTTCCTCGTCGAAATTGGGAAAACCAATGCCTCCTGACTGTTCGTTACCGAGCTTCATAATAATATTTTTGTAGTGTACGAAAATTTCTGTTATCTTTCGGAAATCAGAGAACCTGCTAAGTCGCTCATATGGAAAACCTTGTAATATGTCCATTTGGAGACAATTATACGTTTGACCATATGCCTCCAAATCGTGAATATGAATCTTGCCTTCAATATGCAATTTTGAATATTTTTCATTAAGTTCGTTCAGAACCTTCTCCTTGATAATCTCCGTACCCGCTTTGTAAACGTATCCTACATACGTTTTTCTTTGTGCAGCATTATCAAACTGGATACCTTTCATTGTTTTTCCTCATTAAGATTAATAAAACTTTGATTTGTAGACCCTATATATGGAATTGTAGTACATCGTCGTTCTTTGACATATTTTCCAACTTTTATATAATTTAAATATGTAAATAATTCCGTAGGTACTTCTTCTAATTCAAATCCAGTATATAAAGCAATGTTAAAATCGTTTAAACATTTTACAAGTTCAAGAACTGCAGGATATTGCAGGAGAGGCTCTCCACCGGATATAGTTAATTTCTTATTAATCACATTGTTACGTAATTCACGTATTAAATTCTCGATATGTATTTTTCTGCCGTTCTTTATATCCCATGTGTTGGGGTTATGGCAACCATCACATTTTTTGTTACAACCTTGAATAAATAATACGGTTCTTATTCCTGGCCCATCGACTATAGATCCAGTATAATCGATTGAATTAATTATTATATCCATATATTTCTTCCATTTTGATAAATCTTCAAATTCATTAGGAATAAACCTTCCAGGGGTTCAAATTCATTTTTTAGCTGCAGAAGATTGTGCTCTTGCTTTGAAACCTTGATTTGTACCGGTTCTATCAGCAGGAGATTGAATCCTTGTTACATGCATTCTGTGAACTTCAGCCTAGTCTATCAATTCTCATCACCTGCTGATAATGCAATCTTACATAATAAAAAATCTCCGATACTATTTGGTATAGGCACCGTTAACGCTCGTATTGGATAGGGGACCCTTTAACTGCAACACTCCAAAAGAAGCTCTCCCAAATCTTAAGCCCTTTCATTATCCTCCTCTTCTGCACCGGCTCCGGTCGGTTTGGCTTTGGCTGGGACTGGATATCTGGCCTTTGGGATTCGATCGTCTGATCGAATTGGTTGGTTACGGTCAAGGCCCCCTCCCCTCTACTACTACTATCTTCACTACCCTTACTTCCCCCCTTAATCTCCTCCCTGCGCATAAGTGCGCTTAACGCATGCGCCCCGGTCCAGTAAAAAAATAAGTTAACCGTTGCTGGTTAACTCCTGCCGTTATTCCGGTTGATACCGGTGCAGTTATCACAACATGGTGCTTCAGATGCCATCTTAACCGTCCTGCATTTAGGACACTGGTACAGGAATATGTCATGTTCATCAAATATACCGATATAACCGATCTCCGACATTTTCATCATGCTACATACACCTCCGTACCGTTCCATAACCGCTTAACGTCATGCCAGTCTCTGAGATAGGCCCTGACTTCCGTTTCATTCAAAGGACAGAAAAACCAGAGATCGTTCGCATACACCTCTCCGGGCAGGTGCACCATCCAGTGTGTGCTTTTAACCACTTAATCCACCCCCCTCTTTTCGATTTGTCCAGGACTCGGTCCTACAGGGTGTAACCGGTACTTGTACTCGATAGCGCAGGCATCGAACAACAAACAATCTTCACAGTAACCGTGACAGTATTTCTCGGAGTCAGGACAGCCTTCGCAATCATTGTGGCAGGGGGTGGTCATTGATACCACCCGTAAATCTCTTCTTCCGAAAAACCGAGGAGCGCTGTGAGGTAAACTTCACATATCTGACCGCATTCAGAACATGGGCCATCGACCATACAAGATTGAATTTCATCGCTCATTCATGCCACCTCTATATTACATTTGTTACAAACTGGCACCGACACAGAAGCAGCGGTCGCACCACATACCGGGCACTGGTACATGTAGAGGTCTTGTCCATCGATACAATCAATAAAATCCACAATTTCCATTGTTGCGTTTCTCACTCTGATCACTTCCTTTTTAGGTCGGCACGTCACAGCGCCGCCGATCGTATTCGGCGCTGTGTTGCATCGTCTCATCGTCTTGAGCGGTGCGCCTGGAGGGAACCGGTATCGTATATCATGCTGGCGACGAAGTGTAGTCCGCAGGACCGCCTGCTTGATATGCGATAAACGCCCATCGTTCGGGCGTTAGGTTCCTGCAGGGAGCACTGCGTCAGGTCTGCAGAATAAGGTTGGTGGATATCTTCCTGCGCATCTATTGCTCGACGCATGCGCTTTGGTTCAGTAAAAAAAGAGCGGGGTCATTCCCGCTTTTTCAGGACTTCTCCAATGGTCATTGGTAGAAAGTGAAGGTCTAATTCAATTTCATTTTCTCTCAGTTCGGGGATAGAAATGTATCCGAATTCTCCGCACCCAGGGAATAATTCAGCCCATCCAAAGGTTTGATATTGTTCAGTTTCTTCGTCCTTTTCCAGGATATACCAGTGTGCCCCATTCTTAAAATAGTGCAAATGTGCAATTGCTTTGAGTCCTTTCCCGTCCTGTTCGTATGTGACAGGCATGTCGTTGATGATCCTGGCGAGTTCTATGATTTTACCGATAAAGAACTGTCTTTCTTCGGACCTGCATCCGTCACAGATTGCTTCCAATTGCATCGGGGGTATAAAGTCTCTTATAATTTTGATCGGTTCTAATACATCTTTCAAAGTGTAGTCTGTTGTCATGTTTAACTCAACTCCTTATTTGGTCGGCACTCACAGCGCCGCCGATCGTAATCGGCGCTGTGTTGAATCGTTAAAACATCTCGAGCGGTGCGACCGGAGGGAACCGGTATCGTATATCATGCTGGCGACGAAGTGTAGTCCCGCAGGACCGCCTGCTTGATATGCGATAAACGCCGATCGCTCAGGCGTTAGGTTCCTGCAGGGAGCAGCGCGTCAGGTCTGCAAAATAAGGTGGGGCATTCTTTCATCCGGTAGATATCCACACTCTTTCAAAACAGGGTTTGCCAAAAAAAAAAAAGTTAAAGGTATACTTCGTAAAGACGACAATATACCTTTTCACCACGCTCGAACATGGCTTCGATCGCTGGCCCGTTCCAGCACAGCCGTTCATCCTCACAGCTGTTGCAATAATTAACAACTGTCGGTTCTATGTCATCACCTCCTTATCGTATATCACCCTCCTGCCCGACTGCGAGCAATTGTCTGAGCCGGCCCTCATCATGCTGGCGGCGAAGCGTAGTCCCGCAGGACCGCCTGCTTGATGTTGGGGCCGGTGAGTGCTCGCTGGAGTCGGGCTGGGGATATACATGGATGAGGTGGCCAAAAGGTCAGTTTCCGCTGGAACGATACAACCCACCACCCTTATCGGTTGAACCCGAATGCCCGGCTGCACGGGTTACCCTGGTTCGGAATGACAACGTGTCAAGGTCAGCGTTCGCCCCCATCCTTACACTGATCTGGCTCATGGGGATCTTCAAGTACCGTCATGAGGTGGGTTATTGCTAACCCTGCATGATCCGAGGACCTACCGGACCGCAGGATGATGCACCAACCATCTTAAAGCGCTGTGGTCCGACCGGAGGAAGGACGACAGTGCGTCAATTACCCTCATAAGGTCGAGCGCTCTTTCTTCCGGAGAGTCTTCACTCCCCATTCAACAACAAACAAAAGAGTCCGGGGGCGGTGGTCGGGGAAAATCCTCTGGATTTTGTGGTCTCTATGTAAAGACTCTGTGGTTGTGCGGCGCCGCCCGCAGCGTTGCGGAGCAGCGAGGACGGCGCCGTTAAAAGATGTCCCTATCCTAAGGATAATTGTTACTTTGCTCCTTTTTGGGTGTTTTGGAGTAATTTGAGGAAAATAGGTCATTTAATGAGTTGAATCATCGCTCTGGCAATTCATCCCCACGTGTGTGGGGAACACCGAAAACAACAAAAAAGTAGCAATTGATTATACGGTTCATCCCCACGTGTGTGGGGAACACTTCTTTTCTTGTAACTCTTCCGGTTTTAGCATCGGTTCATCCCCACGTGTGTGGGGAACACGATCCTGTTGAAGTGCTAACAACTGGAAAAAAGCGGTTCATCCCCACGTGTGTGGGGAACACGTGATAATTCCGGTTCGGTTTCTGCTGCTGACCGGTTCATCCCCACGTGTGTGGGGAACACAGCCCTATCCTTTTTCAAAAAAATTGGGATAACGGTTCATCCCCACGTGTGTGGGGAACACAATAGGAGCGACGGCTGCACCCAAAACTAATTCGGTTCATCCCCACGTGTGTGGGGAACACACTACTCATGGCGTTTCTCACCCTTGTAATTTCGGTTCATCCCCACGTGTGTGGGGAACACAAGGGCCCCTCTCCCCCAATCCTTACTGGGCCCGGTTCATCCCCACGTGTGTGGGGAACACAATGTGAAGAACAGTTTAAGATATTGTGTGAACGGTTCATCCCCACGTGTGTGGGGAACACTTACTACGTCCAATTTCTCGTAAATGTAGATCCCGGTTCATCCCCACGTGTGTGGGGAACACTCCACGAGGTCATAATATTTATCATCGGATAACGGTTCATCCCCATGTGTGTGGGGAACACGCAATTATGGGGAATGTTTGCCGGAACGCATTCCGGTTCATCCCCACGTGTGTGGGGAACACTGATGATGATATTCTAGACCTCGCAGATCTTTCGGTTCATCCCCACGTGTGTGGGGAACACTCATTCTATCCCTCCGGTAGGGAGGATCTGGACGGTTCATCCCCACGTGTGTGGGGAACACGGTTTGGAGTGGGAACCTGTGCAGTCATTGACAGGTTCATCCCCACGTGTGTGGGGAACACGTGACCAGCATGATCGTAATGCTAATGAGTTTGGGTTCATCCCCACGTGTGTGGGGAACACAGGAGATCTGATATTTTTTTGGCTTGATTTCTCGGTTCATCCCCACGTGTGTGGGGAACACGAAAAATTATACACACTGCTCACTGCAAAAACCGGTTCATCCCCACGTGTGTGGGGAACACATCCTGTTGAAGTGCTAACAACTGGAAAAAAGCGGTTCATCCCCACGTGTGTGGGGAACACCTGATCACAAACATGCAGATGTTTCTATATTACGGTTCATCCCCACGTGTGTGGGGAACACTATTTTTAATTAAAAAATCTAACTCTAATTTACGGTTCATCCCCACGTGTGTGGGGAACACTATACCATGAAATAGGACTTCCTATAGGTGTACGGTTCATCCCCACGTGTGTGGGGAACACAGAAGTCAAGAATGAAGGAAGCCTCTGGGATACGGTTCATCCCCACGTGTGTGGGGAACAC
>JAFGQV010000142.1 GCA_016935475.1 Methanosarcinaceae archaeon | reverse complement strand
TCGGAGGTTGTTGGTTTTTTAACAGCGTTTTCAACCACATAATCCGCGTTCATGTGCACCATATTATGATCATGATCTTCGATCTTTAATTCAAAGGGTGAGCCGGCAACAGCCTTTGCTGTGATGGCAACAGGTATTTTTCGTATTGGAAAAGGAGATGTAAACGTTTTTTTCAGGGAATCCATAAGCGATCTGTCCAGTGTCCTGTACACAATACTTCCGTTATCCACCTCATTTCCAAAGGGTATATCGACAACGGAACCACCATCGGCATGGTTTGTTATCCTGCCGTCTATGTACATACGGTGCACTGTTTCACCACTCTCGACCATGCCCTCGATCCCGATCCCATCACCTGTATCCAGCGCGGCGGTAAGCCCGACACGCACTTGCTTCTGTTTCCGGTCGTAACCGGCAACCGTACCTATGGGAATTCCCCGGTTGTAGGGACGAAGGCGGCTCATCAGTTTGCCGCGTGGGTTTCCCGGAAAGTATCCTTCTGTGAACTCCCTGTTAAAGAGCTGTTCAAGGCGCCTCGCCTCGTCTTCAGAGACAAAATAGCCCGAAGGGTCTTCCGCATACCTGTCGATCAGTTTGCGGTATACCTGTGTCACTCCTGCCACATATTCCGGCCGCTTCATTCGCCCTTCGATCTTAAAGGAATCAATGCCGACATCCATAAGTTCTGGCAGGATGCGGCTTGTGTTCAGGTCTTTCGGGCTTAACAGGTACTCGCCGTCCGTTCCAACCTTTCTGCCACCCCTTTTCAACATGTATTTTTTCCTGCACGGCTGGGCGCAGTGTCCCCGATTGCCGCTTCTCCCGCCGATCATACTGCTCAGGAGGCACTGTCCTGAATAGGAAATGCACAGGGCACCGTGTATGAATGTTTCGATCTCAATGCCCGTTTCCTCTTTAATTTCTTTGATCTCGTCCAGTGCCAGTTCTCTTGCAAGTACGGCTCTCTTAACTCCCATATCCTGCAAAAACCGCACTCCTTCGATGTTGTGGACTGTCATCTGGGTGCTTGCATGTACTGGAAGTTCAGGCACCAGTTCCCGTGCAAGTGAGAGCAGTCCGACATCCTGCACGATCACAGAATCAACTCCGAACTCTGTCAGGGTGTACAGTATATTGACGGCATTTTCTATTTCGCTGTCTTTTACCAGGGTGTTCAAGGTAACGTATATTTTGACGCCCCGAAGGTGGGCATAGTCGATGACGTCCATAAGTTCATTGATGGTAAAATTAGTGGCATAACCCCTTGCACTCAATGCCCTGGCTCCAAGGTATACCGCATCTGCGCCATTCTCGATGGCAGCCTTGAGAGATTCCATATCTCCTGCCGGAGCCAGAAGTTCGGGTTTTGTCATCATGTTTATAGGAAGTGCGTTAGTGCTATGATATTATATAAAACATCTATCTGATGCAATTCTACTTTTCACTATCCTATTAATTATTTGTATCCCTATTTTTTTAATATCCTGAGAATCACCAACAGTCCCGTGATATTTATTAATGTGATCAAAGCACATCCAATCACATGGCGCTGGTTTTGAAGTAATCCACCGTTCTCAGGAGGAGATGAGATCTGTTCGGCAAATGTAAGCGCCACATCAGTATCCATAAATAGCTCATAGTTCAGGACACCGTTTTCCATCACGGTTTTTCCGACACCGTTCAGCTCTTCAAGCAATTCGTTAGAACTTATACGAACAATATAGGTATCTCCGGGTTCAATGCCAAGAAACAGGTACTGGTCATCATGGGATGCAGATGCGATGGTCCTGTCTTCCTTCAGGAGTTCCACAGTGGTTTCAGGAGGCACGTAGATCTTCAAGTTCACATGATCCTTAATTGGAATTGCACTCCCGTCCGCATGGTTCAGTTCAATGGGAAGGTTCAGTATATTAAGTACCGTTGGTGCAATATCTTCCTGTCCATACTCTCCTGTAACCACTCCTTTGTTCACATCGGGTGCATTTATGATAAGGGGTATCTTCTGCGCTTCAAGGGTAACGGCATATTTTTCGGACTGGTGTCCGCCGCGAACATCATCTGCTTCAAACGCCATACCATGGTCGCCTGTAAAGATGAACGCAAGGTTGTTTTCAATGCACAGTTCGTACAAGGGTATAACAGCGGCATCAATACCTTCAATGCTCTCTATGTACCCCGAATTTCTTCGGTAGTGTCCGGCGCAATCCACTGCACCTGCGTTAATGGTGAGGATGTATCTCTGGTCAGGTGCACTGGCGCTCATATATTTTATAATATCTGCGGCAGTGTCGATAGCCCACCTGTTATATGCATCATATCGTTCCCCTGAACCTTCGGGGTACTGGCTGACATAATCATATGCTTCTTCATCATGCATATCCATCACATCACTGACGTCCTGCACCAGATCCATATCCTGTGAATGGTCATTAATTTGAATTTTAATGGTGGGGTTATTGATGGAATTTGTTTCATCGTACACAACAACATCCTGCTCAGCCCGCATCTGGCTGAAATCCCCCTTTTCAAGTACTGCAAAACAGAGATACCCGTTCTCATGTACGGCATCATAAATGGTTGCTCCGGGGAGAGCGACCATATCCCCTTTAGCGCCGGAATTCCCGGTCACTAAAACCGAGTGACCCGCTTCCGTGTAGGTCTGTGGAGCACGAATATCCAGGACGCGTGAACTCTTATCAGCGATCAGCGAGATGTTGTGCACGGCTGCTTTATCAAGTGCTGTGCCGTCGATCGCGTACGGGGTAAGTTCTGGGTAGATATATGATGAGCTGAGCCCGTCTATGATCAATATCACAGCACCGTTCGGGGTATTTACCGGATTGACCTCGATTTCGGTAGTAGCGATTACGTGCACCGGCGAGAAGATTATCAATAACGATAATACCAGTGTTGCTAACATAATTGCCCTGGAAATCGAATTCCGTTTGTTGTGGGTCATTGCAGGAAAATATTCGATTCTCTATAAAAAATTAACTATTTTGATCTGTATTTTTATTAAGGTTAGGCTTATGTTGGATGTGTCTGTTATATTACCAAAAACGATAAAGGACTGATGCAATGAAGATAAATCCAGCCTGCCCCCACTGTTTGTTGTCCAGGGTACATTATGAGGCACAACTGTCCACCGATGATAAAGGATTGCAGCACAAAGCTGTTCTGGGAGGCATCGATGTACTTAAAAAGGCGTATAAGCCAGGCATAGCTGCGGGTATAGTTTCTACGATGATCCATAGAAGGGCATATGAGATCCTGAACGATAACGACCCCTACTTTGAGGTAAAGCAGCAAAGCAACAGGGCTGCAAAAAGGGTGCTGCCATTTGCACACTCACTGATCCATGAAGGAGACCCTGATACCGGGGAATTGTTCAAACGTGCTGTGCTTGCATCCGTCATAGGCAATTACTTTGATTTTGGAGTACTGGGATTCAATGTCACGGTAGATATGTTTGACAGGACATTCACAGAGCTTTTTGAACGCGGGCTGGATGTGGATGATACGCCCGGAATGCTTGGGATGCTTGATGATGTGGTCTACATTGCCGATAATTGCGGTGAGATCGTGCTTGATACGCTGGTCTTTGATGTTATCAGGAAGATGGGAGGCAAAGTCACTCTGGTGGTCCGCGGCGGTCCCATACTTACGGATGTTACAATGGAGGATGTCCGCACATTGGGCATCGATGAAAAAGTTGACCGCGTGCTGACCACAGGCTCGAATGCAATAGGTGTTTGTTTTGAAGAAGCGCCTGATGAACTTTTCGAAGCTTTTGAAAGCGCATCCCTGATCATAAGCAAGGGGATGGCGAACTATGAGACCCTTTCAGAAAGAAAACTCCGGCCAATTGCCTATATGCTTCGTACCAAATGTGAAAGCGTAGCCAGTGACATGGGTCTTGAAGTGGGTTATTCAGTTGCAAAGTTACTGGAATGAGGGAGGATATTGAAGATGTGTGAATTAAATGCAGTGCTTGTGAGTGGTGATGAACGTGAACTGGTAATGGAATCGGTTACCAGGATGGTCGTTGACGGCGGGTCGATCGAACTTACCGGTATATTTGGTGACAGGAAGATCGTCTCAGGTTCGATAAAGGAAGTAGATTTTGCGAAAGGGGAAACTATAATACTTGGAAAATGAGTAATAAAATATATAGGTGCTTGGAATGGGGATTTTTTGTAATTTCAGCACCTCTCTATATATAGTAAAAACCTAAATATATCATATTAAATTAATTAGGAGGTATATTAAATGGTAAAAGTGAAAGTTGCAGTAAATGGATATGGCACCATAGGGAAAAGAGTGGCAGATGCCGTAGCTATGCAGGATGACATGGAGATTATCGGTATTGCCAAGACAAGACCGAATTTTGAAGCAGCGATGGCACAGAAAAAGGGTTATAATATATATACACTTCCCGCCAGTTTAAGTGCCTTCAAAGAGGCAGGAATGCCTACAGCCGGAACTGTGGAGGAGATGGTCAGGAATGCTGATGTGGTCGTTGACTGCACACCCGGAGGCATGGGAGAGGCAAACAAAGCGCTTTATGAAAAGGCAGGAACCAAAGCGATCTGGCAGGGCGGTGAAGATCATGAACTTGCAGGTTGTTCCTTCAATGCAAACTCAAATTACGAAAATGCGCTTGGTCGTGATTTTGTGAGGGTTGTATCCTGCAACACCACGGGACTCTGCAGGGTGATATCGCCGCTTGACAAAGCATTTGGGATCAAGAAAGTACGTGTGACATTACTTCGAAGGGCAGCCGACCCGGGGGATATCAAACACGGTCCGATCAATGCGATTGTACCAAGTCCTATCAAACTTCCCTCACACCACGGTCCGGATGTAAAGACGGTCCTTCCGCACATTGATATCGCAACAACGGCAGTAAAACTCCCAACTACCTTGATGCACCTTCATACCATCAACATGGAATTTAATGGTGAATGCACGGCAAAGGATGTTGAGGATGTACTTGCAAAGCAGCCGCGTATCCGTTTCGTGGGTCAGGGCATAACATCAACTGCCGAAGCTATGGAACTTGCAAGGGATATGCTCCGTCCGAGAAGTGATATGTGGGAGAACTGTATATGGAACGAATCCATCAGCATGTATGAAGGTGAGCTGTACTTCTTCCAGGCAATACATCAGGAATCGGATGTCATTCCTGAAAATGTAGATGCTATCCGCGCCATGATGGAACTTGAGAAAGATGCTGACAGATCAATAGCAAAGACCAATAAAGCAATGGGTTTTTAACCTATTTTTATGGCACAGGATCCAGGTTTTCTTAAACTCTGCAACCGCGCATCACAGGCAGCAGCGGATGCCATTGCTGATCTTGTCGGCACACCAGAGGCAAATAGGACGCTTCACCAGGGCGCTGACGGGACCCCGACGAAACTGATAGACGAGGTTGCTGAGAATGCGATCTTTGAGGTCTTTAAAGAAGATGGCAGGTCCATGAGGATCCTAAGCGAGGAATTCGGGGAAAAGGTACTGGGCAATGCTCCGGAATTTACTGTTGTGCTTGACCCACTTGACGGAACATATAACGCATCTTTTGGAATTCCATGTTATTGTGTATCCATTGCAATCGGTGATCCGGATCTATCTGGCATCTGGTTCGGATATGTCAGGAACATCGTAGATGGAGAGACCTATCATGCAGAATCCGGGAAATGTGCATATCTAAACGGCAAGAGGATCGAAACATCCTGTAAATCGAAGCTGAATGAGTTTTGCATAAGTGTTTATGATTGCCGGCCTGAAATGCAGCGAACTACCAGATTATGCAACAGTGTTCGAAGAATACGGATTCTCGGGAGTGTAGCACTGGAATTGTGCTATGTGGCATCAGGTAAGATGGATGCATTTATTGACCTTCGCGGTTCTTTGCGTTTAACTGATGTAGCCGCCGGAATGTTGATAGTTGAAGAGGCCGGAGGGGTCGTCACCAATGGTCTGGGGGCTTCGCTCAGGCTACCATCCAGCGTAACCAATCGTGTGGACATGATCGCATCCAATGGATGTGCCCACATGGAACTTTTGAAACTGTCTGCGAGGAGATAATTTGAAGGTAAGGAAGATCGGTATCGTATCACGGTGCGACCAGGCAGATGCACTTAATATGGTCAGGTCGATATTTGATCATTTCAGATCAGAGGTTGAAGTTGTAACCGGGCCAAAGACGTCAGAGGCGATTGGTATCAAGGGTACTAACGTAATGCCTGTGGAAGAAATGCGAGATGCAGGTGTTGAGATCATCGTGTCAGTTGGCGGTGACGGTACTGTCCTTAGAAATATTTCCAAAATGGAAGACCCTCTTCCGATACTGGGTGTTAACATGGGTACACTCGGCTTTCTGGTGGACGTAAACCCTGAAGATGCTATTGGAAGCATTGGAAACGTGCTCAATGGTTTTACCTATAATGAGCGTTCGAGACTGGCAGTTTCGTTGAATGGCGAGCCACTTCCACCTGCTACCAATGAGGTCGTACTGATCACGGCAAGACCTGCAAAGATTCTTACGTTCAAGATCTTTGTGGATGATTGTGAATTTGAGGACATGCGGGCGGATGGTGTTGTTTTTGCAACTCCTACGGGTTCCACTGCTTATGCCATGAGTGCGGGTGGACCAATCATTGATCCGCGTGTGGATGCTGCATTGATCGTGCCTATTGCACCGTTTAAGCTGTCGTCAAGGCCAACTGTGGTGCCGGCTGATAGCGTCATCAAGGTTGAGATAACGATTCCCGGAAAAGAAGCAGTTGTTGTTATAGATGGGCAGCACAATTATACTGTTTCCGAACATGATGTTGTTACCCTGACAAAGGCAAAATACCCGGCCCGTTTTGTGAATACCTCTATAACCGATTTTTATGAAAAGGTTCAAAGTAAACTTAGATAAACAGATATGGAACTGGAAGATATATTAAAAAAGATCAAAAATGGCCAGATGGACATTGGGTCTGCTGCTATAAAACTCCGGTCAATGGGTTTTGCATCGGTTCTGGATATCGCTAAGATCGATACGCACCGCATGCAACGTACAGGTGTGGTAGAGGCAGTGCTTGCTGAGGGAAAACGTCCTGATGACCTGGTGGAAATTGCCAGAACGCAGGTCAGTCATGCTGGAAGGGCGCTGGTCACACGTGTTTCTGACGAACAGATGGAAGTACTTCGACATGCTTTCAAGCCTGAAGAGATCCAGTGGTATGAGCGTGCACGGGCAGTGGTTGTACACGACGGCACGCCGCGTGCAGGATCAGGTGGTGTGGTTGGTATTCTGTCTGCAGGAACAGCTGACATAGGTGTTGCCGAGGAAGCAAGGGTTGTGGCTATGGAAATGGGGTGTGAGACCGTTGCGGTATATGATGTCGGTGTTGCAGGCATTCACAGGCTGATGCCACAGATCGCGAAACTGAAAGAGGCGGACGTGGGTGCTATTGTGGTTGCAGCGGGGCGCGAAGGAACACTTCCAACCATTGTGGCGGGATTGATAGATGTGCCTGTGATCGGTGTGCCTGTGTCCACGGGATACGGTGCAGGCGGCGGTGGTGAGGCTGCTTTGCTTTCAATGCTCCAGTCATGTTCGGTCATCAGTGTTGTAAATATTGATGCGGGTTTTGTTGCAGGAGCATTTGCGGCGAGGATCGCGAATATGCTGGCAGAGGCACAGCGTGCAAATCGTGGATAATTATTTCTGATCATTACTTTTTTTTCGTGTTTTGGATGAACTGTGTTTGTATAATGAATTCATAAAATTAAAGTTTCAAATCGTGAATCCTAAACTTTATATAGACCCTTCTAACTATCCTCGAATGAGCGATAGGAACCGATACCATGTCTGATGTTTCAGAATACTCGAGAAATGAATTGATGAAATTCATTGATATAAATCCGCTTGATATCGAAATTTGTGATGTGACCCTGCGTGATGGGGAGCAGACGCCGGGCGTTGCGTTCACCAAAAGTGAGAAGGTTGCGCTTGCCCGTGAACTGGATGCAGTGGGTGTTGAGGTAATAGAAGCGGGTTTTCCGGTGGTTTCCTCTGCGGAAAAGAACATCGTAAAAGAAATTGCAGGTATGGGACTTGATGCAAAGACATGCTGTCTCGCCCGTGCGGTTATGGGGGACGTGGATGCCGCGATCGACTGTAATGTAGATATAGTGAGTATTTTCATAGCGATGTCGGATCTGCATCTTAAGTATAAATATCACAAGACCTATGAAGAGATGTGTGAATGTGCGTTGGGTACCATTGAGCATGCAAAGGACCATGGGCTTGGAGTGCGGTTTGCGGCAGAAGATGCAACCAGAACTGGCATCAAAAGGCTCAAGGAAGCATTTCTTGCAGTAGAAGATTATAAAGTGGATTATGTGAGTATAGCGGATACGATCGGGATTCTCAATCCAAGTACTGCCTTTTATCTGGTCAGCGAGATAAAGAAAGTTGTTCATACTCCAATATGCATACACTGTCACGATGATCTGGGCATGGCAACGGCAAATACACTTGCTGCGGCAGAGGCAGGTGCCAAGCAACTTCATACTACAGTAAACGCTATCGGAGAAAGGGCTGGAAATGCGGCTCTGGAGGAAATACTTGTTGCTCTTCGGATCCAGTATGGGATCGAGAGATACGACACCACCCGGCTTACGAATCTTTCCAGAAAGGTTGAGGAATTCTCAGGTATTTATCCGGCAGTCAATAAGGCAATTGTCGGCAAACACGCCTTTTCACATGAGTCGGGTATTCATGTTGCAGCTATCCTGGAAGAGCCGCGGACGTATGAACTTTTCTCGCCTGAGATGGTGGGCAGCAAGCGCAATTTGATCGTGGGCAAGCATACAGGGACCAAGGCGCTTAAAGGAATCATTAAGGATATGGGTTATTCATTAGAGCGCGAGGAACTGTGTGACCTGATCGATAGGGTAAAAGTCTGCACTGAAGCAAAGCGAGGAATACCGCGTAACAGGCTTGAAGAGATGATCCATGAAATTAAATTAAAGATGCATGATATGTGAACCCGGGAGGTTGTAAATCACTTTTTGCGTCATCAACTTTCCGAAAAATAGCACATAAATAACTTATTCAGTAAATATCCTCTCATTTTCTGTCTTGTTTTCGATATCCTCGCAAATGATATCTTTGTTGGATAGTATTATCACGTAATCGGCAGAATTCCTGAGTGCATTTGAAAAGCCTGGTTCTACGCCGAATAAAATTGTCTCTTTTCCGTGTTCGTTCGCTTTATTCAAAAGTGGTTTAAAATCGGCATCGCGGGTAACAAGTGCAAGGGTATCGATGTTTGGATTGTAAACCAGCTCCATTCCCTCGACAGCAAGCCTGACATCCACATCACTGGAACAGATAATTGGCTCGAATCCGTTGTTTTCGATCGCCTCCACCAGTTTGTCGGATGCATATTGATTTAAGAAAACGCGACCTATCTTCACATTTCCGTACTCTTTCAATATGTCCCTTATCTCTTCAAGATTAACATCAAATTCTTTTCTAAGTACATTCGGACCATCAACCAGTAGTCCGATACACCGCCTCCCCACTTCCTTTTTTGTGCTTAGGTAGTTGACAATGGAATTTAATCCGCTTTTCACCTGCTTCATAATAACACTCGCAATAACTATGATAATTATAATCGATAAGAATTATTACAAAATCAACCCCATATATCTTTTACGAAAATCTTTTACAAAAATCTTTTACGATTTTTTTAAAATAATTACGGAATGAGATGAAAGCCAACTTCCATCATCAGAGTTTATCCGCAAGTAAAGTTTCCTTAACGTTCACACACAGTGGCGTGCTCTCCCTTAACTTAAAAAAATTGATCATCTTGCCATCGATCTTTTTGCGCGTGTAAAGCATTTCCCCACCTTGCTTTATGAATGCATCCATTACCTCTTCAAATTGCATGAGCTCGGGTTTTGATAGTTCAATGACGCTTTCACTATCTGACAACCAGTTGTACACTTTAAGAATAGTCACCTCACGAACCCGTTTTAACTCATATGTCTCTTCGAGTTCCCTCACGTACATGGTTCTTTTAAGATCCGGTGACCAACCTGCGATCTTATTTTCAAAATCTATGAACTGGATGGGGACCTCTTCCCCTTCTTCTGGTTTGGGATAATACCTGAGAAGGTGTTCCATGTTCTTCTTCAATCCATCACTATTGGAATCTGCGGCCATACGTTCTGCTAAAATGCTGTGTTTTTTTGATCCTCATCCCCATTATCAGTCCAACAAGAATGCCGCTGAGGTGTGCAGTGTGGGCAATCATATCAGGTGCACCTATCATGAGAAAATCGATCAGTGCAAAGAGTATAAGTGCATGTTTTATTCGCATGGGTATGAAATACACGTACACTCGCATTTCAGGTGCAAGAACTGCAATGGCTGCGAAAACACCGTATATTGCACCGCTGGCTCCGATCATAGGGGCTGTGCCTGTCAGTGAGTATCCAAGTGCTGCAACGATACCTGCTGTAAAGAAGACGTTCAGGAAAACCCGGTTCCCGACGCGCCTCTCGAGTTCTCTTCCGAAAAAGAAAAGCACTAGCATATTAAAAAAAAGATGACCGAAACTGCCGTGCAGAAATATATGTGTCACGATCGTCCATGGTCTTGCCAGTATGAGAGGCGGGTATAACTGAAAGAAGGTAACATAACCGGGTATCAGTTCCAGGAAAAATGAAACGACGCATATGAAAATAATAGCCATGGAGGGGCTGGTTGATATTGAACGCTTTGTGCTGTTGGCAATCCCGCTTGCAGCGCTTTTTGCGGCATACTTTGCGCTGGTTTTTAGCATATCCTTTAACATATCGTCAGCGTCGGAATACTGTGTATAGCCTCCGGAACCACCAGATGTCCCTGCAAAACTATCCCTTGCACTATAGTCAAAGGCTTCGCATGCATGCTGTTCGGGTAGCCTGTGGTCTGCACAGAATGTCTTACCACAATACCTGCACTTGTATGGTATGGCTTCTTTCTTGCCGCATATCCAGCATTCGT
>JAFGQV010000141.1 GCA_016935475.1 Methanosarcinaceae archaeon | reverse complement strand
TTAATGTAGTTTTCAAAGGACTGTTAGATATTGCATGTTTCATGTTGTGCTGGAAAAAGATGTAAGAGGAGTTTTGAAATGGGTTCACTAACAACTTTGAGAATATTTAGAATATTTCTATTGGAGCTGCCATCGCATCTCCTCTAAAACTACTGTTTTTTTCGAGAAAATTCTCCCATCGGCCGAATTAACTCGCACTATATATTTATAAAATATATACAGCAAGAAAAGAAATCGGATGCATTGAAGCACCAGCAAAGATGCTTCATGCAATCCTGCAAACAAGTAAAAAGTGATGTCTTAATACATCACTTTGCCAGATTATAGTTCTGGTTTACGATCTTAAGAGCACAGAAGTCGCCGCACATTGTACATGCATCAGTATCTTCCGGGGCTCTGCTGTTCCTGATCTCCTTAGCATGTTCCGGATCAAGCGCCAATTCATACTGTTTTTCCCAGTCAAGACTCTGGCGGGCCCTTCCCATTGCAAGGTCCTGGTCGCGTTTGCCCAATTTGATCATGTCACCTACATGTGCCGCGATCCGAGAAGCCATAACACCAGTTCTTACATCTTCTGCATTTGGAAGTGCAAGGTGTTCGGCTGGTGTGACATAGCAAAGGAAATCACAGCCCACTGAACTTGAGATCGAGGCACCAATTGCAGTTACGATATGGTCGTATCCCGGGGCGATGTCAGATACCAGTGGACCGAGCATGTAGAACGGTTTTCCACCGCTCATGGCCTTCATGAGTTTTACATTTGTCTCGATCTCATCCAGAGGGACATGACCCGGACCTTCAACGATCACCTGCAGACCTGCTTTATGGGCTTTATCACCAAGTTCGGAATTTATAATGAGTTCCTGTATCTGTGCCCTGTCCGTTGCATCATGAACCGCACCTGCGCGCATTCCGTTCCCGGTTGAAAGAACTACCTCATGTTCTTTGAGTATCTCTATCAGGTAATCGAACTGGCTGAAGAGGGGGTTCTCTTTCTCGTTATGGAGCATCCATGCGCTCATAAAGGCACCGCCTCTGGAACATAGTCCACCGTATCTGCCATGTTCTTTAAGCCTGTCCAGAGTGATATTGTTGATACCTGTGTGTATCGCCATAAAGTTCGTACCAAGTTTTGCCTGGTCCTCTGTTGCCTTAAAGAGGTCATCCTCTGTCATGTGTACGATAGAACCATGCTTCCTTGCGGCTTCTATAAATGCCTGGTACAGTGGCACGGATCCAACCGATAGGGTTGTATTCTCAATGACCCGTCGCCTGATCTCAAGGAAATCCCCACCAGTGGAAAGTTCCATCAGCGTGTCTGCACCCGCTTCCTCGGCCACCCTCGCTTTCTCGATCTCCATATCGATATCCGATATATCGGAAGATGTTCCTATGGATGCATTGACCTTTGTTCGAAGTCCATTTCCAATACCGCAAAGTTTTACGTCCCTGTATGGGGACACCGGAATAACGATCCTTCCTGCAGCAATGCCACGTCTTACAAATTCAGGTTCTACCCCTTCATCTGCAGCAACGATTTTCATCTCTTCTGTGATCTTTCCATTTCTTGCATCATCAACTAAACTCATTTTATATCCCTCGATAATTGAATAGTAGTGGAAAGAAGATATTTTTATATAAGACTTTTTAAAAAATAAACTTGGGTTTAATTAAAGTAAACTTGTTATGCCCCCTAAGATCAAACAATTGGCATATAGTTATATCAAGTATACTTGATTTGAACTAAAACACCATTGTATCAGGTGCCACTAAAAAAGCAATTTTGTTTACGGAAACAAATTGGTTTCCATATCCAAAGAAATAGAAGATTATTGCAGATCTGGTTGAACTTATTTCTCTTTGTTTTCCAGCCGGATCGTACGCATCAGCTCCCTGTGGAGTGAAACGATCATATTGCTCATCATGCCGAAAACCAGCATCTCGAATCCGATGATGATAAGGAGAGTTGTTAAGATGGCCAGAGGTACATGGGTCACACCATCCAGCCATTCTGTCACAACATATATTCCAAAACCGCTGCCTGCAATTAAGAAAATAGTACCGATGATCCCAAAATAAAATAACGGGTTATGCAGTTTTGCTAATTTATAGATCGTCGCTCCGATCTTGAAACCATCCTTTAAGGGGTGAAGTTTAGTAGCACCTTTCGTGTGTCGTGCCAGGTATGTTATAGGCACTTCTACGATATTTAGATCCTTCTTGACACTCTCAATTGTGATCTCGGATTCGGTCTCAAACCCCGTCTTATTAAGCTCAATGGATTTTATCGTGTTGCGGGTGAATGCCCGATACCCTGAGAGAATATCATTCAACCATTGGCCGTAAGCGAAACCGAATATCTTGTTGAGTATCTTATTTCCCATAAGGTTCAAGCGTGTGAAAGCAGTCGGCTCATAGTTAGCAAACCTGTTTCCGATAACATGATCTGCACTACCTTTGAGCACTGGTGCAAGCATCGCATGCGAATCCTTTGCAAGATATGTCCCGTCACCGTCAGTCATCAGGATGTAATCGCTCTCGATGATATCAAAGGCTTCCTGAAGTGCCTGACCCTTTCCCTTACCGCTCTGCACAACAACCTTTGCACCCTCTGCCTCCGCAAGTTCGCGTGTTCTGTCGCTACTGTGCCCGTCAATTACCAGTATATTGTTAAAACCTTCTGATTTAAAGTCCCTTATCAGCTGCTTGATCGTTGCAGCCTCATTTAAGGTCGGTATCAGAATACAGACATCTTCGTTTACCAAGAAACTCACACTGACCCGTTCACAAAAGTCCCATGCCGTCCAGCTGCTTCCTCACGACCTCAACGCCTTCGTTGCAGTCTTTGGGAGATTTGCCGCCAGTGACAACCAGTTTTCCTGAACTGAATATAAGTACAACTACCTTTGGTTCAGTGATGCGGTAAACCAGTCCAGGGAACTGTTCAGGTTCATATTCAATATTCTCAAGGCCAAGTCCGATCGCAATCGCATTCAGGTTCAATACTGCGTGAAGGTCGGCAGATGCCACGATGTTCTGCACTGTAATTTCAGGTTCCTCGAGGGTTTTGATCCCGATGCCGTTGAGTTTCTTTGCAAGGTTCCCTATCACAGTATGTACATCATTGACATTCTTTGCGCCGGTGCACACCACTTTTCCGGATGTGAAAACCAGAAATGCTGCCTTTGGGTCGGTTACCCTGTATACGAGTCCGGGGAACTTTTGTTTGTTATATTCAGCTCCTTCGAACTCAGCTTCAATTTTTATCAAATCGAAATCTTCTGCAAGCTTTGTTGATGCAACCACGTTTTCAATCTTAATATTATACTCTGTCATGTTCTTTGGTCCTTGGTATTTAAAGCAACGTTATATTCCGCAATTCCTTATATATACTTTTATATAGCAAATTTTAAAATTCCTCGTTTTCTTCATTTCTTCAATTGCCATTTATGCTCCCATTTATTTAAATACGTTACAATCCTACAGAAATTAGCGACCAATAACAAAAATAAAACCAATAACAGGAATAAAACCAATGACACTTACAGGGCACGCTTATGCATTAGGTGCAGGGACCATCATAAACGCAATTGCCACATGGAAGGGTGCAGCATTTGGAATCGACCTCAAGACCTTTGCAGATGTCGAATTATCAAAAAATGAACGGTCTGTTCATGGTACCATCGAAGGCATGCCTAACGGTGATACCACCCTGATCGAGAGGGCGGTTGAACTTGTGCTTGAACACTTCAAAATGAAGCTTGGAGGCACGGTCAGGACCAGAAGTGAAGTGCCGCTTGCCCGGGGTCTGAAAAGCAGCAGTGCAGCTGCAAATGCTGCTATCCTTGCAACGCTGGATGCGATCGGCGAGACCATGGAACCGCTTGAGGCAGTGCATCTTGGGGTCCGGGCTGCAAAAGATGCGGGTGTGACGATAACCGGTGCTTTCGATGATGCATGTGCGTCATTCTTAGGCGGTATCGTGGTTACCGATAACAGGGAGATGCGTCTGGTAAAAAGGATCGAACGTGAGATGGACGTCCTGATCTTTGCACCTGAAAAAAAGGCATTTAGCGCAGAGACGGATGTTCCAAGGTCGAGATTGATAGCACCCTGGGTCGATATCGCTTACAACCTTGCACTTGATGGAGAATACGAGCGTGCTATGACATTGAACGGGTTCCTTTACTGCGGTGCACTTGGATTTGACACGGAACTTCTTATGCGTGCACTTCAGATCGGTGTTAAAGGTGCCAGTCTTTCCGGTACAGGTCCTGCATATGCGGCTCTTGTTGAGAAAGAAAAGGTCGATGACCTGAAGATCACCTGGGAAAACTTAGGTATAAGCGGAAATGTGATAAAGACAAAGATCAATAATAAAGGTGCAATGAACGTAAATGTTGGTGGAAGCAGATGAACGAACTTGAAGA
>JAFGQV010000140.1 GCA_016935475.1 Methanosarcinaceae archaeon | reverse complement strand
TGGAAGTATCCAAAGACCACGCACTGGGGACGTATCAAGATACATGAGTTTGGCAAGTTCAGTACAAGCGGACTGCGGCGTGCCATCGAGGAAGGGGAATATTCAGGGTGGGACGACCCGCGCCTGCCCACGTTGCGTGCTCTGAGGCGAAGGGGCATCCTGCCGGAAGCCATACGCAAGTTCATGATCGAGATGGGTGTTGGCGAGACCGATGTCAGTATCAGTCTTGACACGCTGTATGCGGAGAACAGGAAACTGGTTGACCTATCTTCAAACCGCTATTTCTTTGTCTGGGACCCTGTGGAACTTGAGATACCGGATGCAGCCCCCCGTACAGCAAGAGCCCCGCTTCACCCCACAGAGGACAGGGGATCCAGGGAGATCGAAGTTGGGACAAAGCTCCTTGTGTGCCAGGATGATGTGGATAACCTGAATGTGGGAGATCGTATCCGGCTAAAGGACCTCTATAATGTTGAGATCACATCGATAACGCCTCTTCAGGGCAGGTATCTTGGTGATTCGATGGAGGCGGTCAAAAAAGAGCGGATACGCATCATGCACTGGGCACCTGTAGATGGGATTCCGGTAACGGTCCTTGCACCGCATGGCAGGTTCGAAGGGATCGGTGAGCCGCTGGTTGCAGGTGAGCTTAACCATCTGGTCCAGTTCGAGAGGTTCGGGTTCTGCCGGATCGATTCTGTGGATAACGGGATCGTTGCGTATTTCGCGCACAAGTAGGCATTAGGGCATCTGATAGATGAAAGATAGTAGATAAAAATGAGAGAGTTGTTATTTTCTACTGGTCTTTAGAACTATGACGAACCGCAGATGAACGCTGATACACAAAAGTACACTCGCATCCTGCGGAGTTGAGTGCATCTGCGGTTAATAAAACTGGTTAACGGGTGTAACCGGAAAACAATAATAAGTCTCAAAGATAGAGATCCGATCAGACGATCAGCAGGTATAATCCTGCTGTGACCACTGCGCCTGCAAATGTGGATACGAAGTTCACACCGCTGTTTGAGAGCACACCATTGTTCTGCAGGGTAGCACCGAGCAGGCTGTCGATGTTCGTGCCAATAAGACCACCTATTGTGGGTATGGTTATTGCAAGCAGGGTGTTGTCGCATATCCCAAATGCTGCAGCGAGTAGCCCGATGAACAGTGCGCCAGCGAATGCAGCGAATTCCCCGAGAGGTGATATTGCACCATCGACACCGGGTTCTGCGGGTTTTAATGTTGTGATCATAAGTGGACGTCCACGCGCAGTGCTGCCGATCTCACTTGCCAGCGTGTCGCCTGTTGCAGTTGCCACGGTGCCGAGATACGCGAACAGGATCATCTCCCCGTATGCGGGATATATCCCGTGTGCAACAGCAAGAACGACTGCCGCTGTGCTGTTGCAGAGTACATGTTCATAGCTCCGCACGCCTCCTTTTGATTGGGCAATGCCCAGTGTTTTCTTGTACGCGTACTTGAATTTTGTAAAGCTGCCCCCGAGCAGGAAGAATGCGATCAGGATGATGAACCATGAGATGTCGGTAAAGACGAGGATGAGTACACCGAGAAGTGCCGCGCTGAGGAGTGCCGAGATGTCGGCTATCTTTGCCCTGTATGCCAGATATGCCAGGACCAGCGAAAAAAGGAAGGCTGATGCCAGCTGGGTGGGTGATACCGTGTATTCCAGGGAAGAGAACACCCACATGCCCATTCCTGAAGCAAGAGGGACCGAGAGGTTGTCATCGATGACCGAGGGTATCGTTTCGAAGAGGGCACCGATCATGGCTCCGATCACTGCAATAAAGAACAGCATGTTGTAGGATACTACTGTACCCTGCCAGTGAACTATCCACAGTCCCACCAGGAATGCCGAGATGATGCCGGTTACGAGCATGGCAGTGCTTGAGGGTACTGAGTACGATGTATGCATTTCACTGACGTAGGTCTTGCCCGGGTATTCCTGTTTTGTGAGTGACCGGAATTTTGCCAGGTCATTGTAACGCACAACGCCTGCTGCTGTGTCTCCGAAAGTGGAGATTGCGATGGCTCCCCCGATGATGTAGAGTGGATAGGAATAGGATGTGAAGTCAAGAATCGCACCAATGAGAAGCAGAATAAAAGAGGCGGCGGCAAGATTCTGGGCAGCAGCGGTTCCACGGGTTCCGGTCCGGGACTGAACGCCGGTTCTTTTTTTGGCGAGAAGGGTGTAAAGCCATGAGTTCTCAGGCAGGAACTTTAGTGTGACCAAGAGTAAAAAAGAAAGGACAGCAAGCACTTTTATATCCAGGAACGGAAAAACCAGCAAAGACAGACCGAAACCGGCGTGTATTAACTTGCGGCGGTATTCGTGATCCATGTTCCCGATGTATAATGGGGTGTGGTTCATTTACAATTCCTGTTAGTGCAATGTACATCTAACCATTTTTTTAATAAGATAATTATATGTGACTTTAGATATAAACCATGTGTCCACGATGTTTACCGGGTATGGCTATACTGTAACAGATGCCATCTTATTTTAGGTCTTCTGAGTGCGGGAAAGGTGATAAGTTTTATCTTTTGGATTGGAGTTTGGTGTTGGAGGGGTAAATAACTGAATGCAACATTAAAAAGACAATGTTAGGTGATAGAAGGCGACTGTAAAAAAACAAGGATATAACAAACTAGAGGATGATGATTAATTAATTTAGAGAACTGTTGGAACATTGGAGAGGGTGTTGTCAGATTCAAAAAATGCATGGTTTTCAAAAATACAAATTATTGTTTTGAATAAACAGCTTTCTTTCGTTCAGTGATAATAATGTAAATCTGAATCATACCTTTTTTTTCCTTTCTGAAATTCGTATTTATCGATTAAAGGCAACAAAGATAAAACAATGTTCTTGGTTCCAGAAGGGAGAAAGACATCCTCTGCATTAAATTTATACAATACTCCATGTCTAGCAAAATAAATCCCCATTTTGTTGACGCTGAAATTGTTAATTGGTCTTTCTAATGTAAATTTAGTGGCACCATTAAAGTTGTACAAAATAAAATAAATCACAAGTTGTCGAAAAATAGCTCTTGTCAAATTAGGTTCAATAGTCGCTTTAATATCAATAATGGTGTCATCAACTAAAAGATCAACTTCTGTTAAATTTGGATGAAAGGTAACTCCAAGTGATGGTTTAATAATACATTGGTCTTTAAAGTAAAAAGCTTCAGATGATAAGGTATTTATTAAATTTTTTAAATCTTCAATATCTTTTTGGTCAATTAAATGTAAATTTGAATCGAATTTGCTGTTTAAAGAAGTTTCAATTTTGGCCAGAAAAAAACAACTTTGCAACATTTCTTCTGAAACAACACCGGTTTTAATGTACTTATGATATGAATTCTGAGCTGAATCAAGAAGTGTTACAAGTTGCTTGATTTTCTTTTCGTCTTTAAGTGGGGTTCTTCGATTAAGCATGAATCTGGTTGGGATTTCAAACAATTTATGATTGGAAATTTCTAACTTTCCTCTTGCCATTGTATTACAGATTATTTCAGCTTTCCAAACTGGCTCGTTAATTTCTTGAAGATGCTTTTTCTTAAGGTAAAAAAGGATGAAATAATCGAAAGCAGTGCCAACTAAAGAATAGTTTTTAGTTAAGGGTTCAGCTTTCATCTCTGTTTCAACTTTGTATTTGGGCATTTTTGTATTTTTGTCAATTATAGTTAAGAACATAATATTTTTGACTTATTTTCTTTGCACAGGAAATTTTCAATCCATTTTTTTGCAAAGCTCAGC
>JAFGQV010000139.1 GCA_016935475.1 Methanosarcinaceae archaeon | reverse complement strand
CCGCATTGATGGAAAAAGCTTCAGGGTGACCGATATATATGGGCATCAGAAGACCGGCGTTGTCTTCGAGCAGGATCGCCGGGGCATGTCTGCCTAACGTCTCGATCATGTACACTCCCTTCACATGAACCTGTTTGATATCCTTATCGGAGTTCATACAAGGTAGTGAACATCGCCTTTTATTAATATTTTATCAAATAGAATTCGTATAGCACTTCAATCGTATCCATATCCGTACTTGCCGATCAGCGGAACAAAAACGACCCCGCCTTTAGATTCCTTATGAACCGTGCCATCCAGATCCTTTATCACCAGATATAAGTGCTGGATATTATCACCAACCGGAATAGTCAGCAGTCCGCCGGGTTTTAGCTGCTCGACCAAAGGTTCAGGAATGTCCGGTGCCGCACACGTGACAGTGATGCGGTCATAGGATGAGAACTCTAAATACCCGCCTGACCCGTCTTCGAGTATCACCGTCACATTCGTATATCCGGTATCAGTGAGGTTCTTCTTTGCAAAATCAACTAGCGATGCTATGCGCTCTACCGTATAGATATGTCCGGTCTTGCCCACAAGTTCCGCCATGACCGCCGCATTGTACCCGGAACCTGTGCCGATCTCAAGGATTCTCTGTCCTTCATGAAGATCGAGCAGGTCGCACATGATAGCAACCATGTGGGGCGCAGAGATGGTCTGACCATGACCGATTGGAAGGGGCGTGTCCACATATGCATCGCGACGAAGTCCTTCAGGTATAAAAAGATGCCTTGGAACGCGTAACATTGCGTCAAGTACGCTTTGTTTAATATTGTGAGACCTGAGGGATCTTATTAATATCTCTCGTTCCTTTTCATACTCCATGCGGTCTTCCCCTCTCCCCATCCTTTTTTATACACAGGGTTAGCAAAAACGCGCGTGATGTATTTCGCAGCAACGGTATCGTCTTTTCTGGACCAGAAGTTTCCATCCCTGACTTTGATCCTGTTAATGGTAAAGGACCTGCCCTCAGCCTTATCCTCACTCCCGACAACGAATTTATAATCCCCTGGCACCTTTTTGGTCACTGAGTCTGTTTGCTTGCCCATGTTGATGGAGATCTTGACATTTACCTCACCGATAGCCCTGCCCCAGACAGTATCAATATCCTCTGCCTTCGCAGCATCCAATCGCTTGTCCTTTGACTCGATGGATGTCACTATAATGGGATACACTTCATCTGCCGACTCGTCATCAACCACTATCTCATCGTCTTCGTACAACATTTCTCCTGATGTCATCTGGGTCATACACTTGAACGATTCCTCGCCCTTGCTGACGATCACCCTTACCCGGACTGGTTTTGGGATCTCGATCTTTGCAGGGTGCACCTGCTCACAATGCTGGCACCTGACAACAGGATTCTGTCCCCATTTCAATACGTCATGCAATACCGGTTCTTTTGGTGAGCATGACGGACACACTACTTCTGCTTCCTGATTCATGATCTTAGTTCCTATGTTTGGTACGGACTCCTAAATAGTTAACCATACTACGTAATTGATAGCAAAATATAAAATATCCGGATTCTGGACGCTTCGTTAAGACCAGCCAACAGGGTATCGATCACTGACAGCCTGCTGCATGTGCAGCAATGAACTCCCGCATGAGTTTTGTACCAAGAACTGCGGTCTGTCCGCCGTCATATTCAGGTGATATCTCCACCACATCAAAACCAACTGATAACGGTGCAAGGGTGCGTATTACTTCCCTGACATCCACTGCATTCAGACCGAAGGGTTCAGGTGTTCCCAGAGCCGGCGCATATGCAGGGTCAAGGGCATCCATATCCAGCGATAGATAAATGTGATTGCAGTCAAGGTATTCGATAATTTCAGCCAGCACGTTCTTTATCCCGACCTCATCAACATCTTCAGGAGTATAGTACCGGATGTTATTCTCTTTTGCAAACTCCCACTCTTCCTTCGGTCCGCTCCGGATCCCGATCGATGCGTAATTATCTGTAACCTCGTCTATGATATGCCTCGAAACACATGCATGGCTGTTCTTCACGCCACAGTACTCTTCACGGAGGTCAAAATGCGCATCCAGCACAACAACTCCAAAATCATTGCCTGCCTGCTCTGCACATGCCTTGACACACGGTAGGGTCAGGGAATGCTCACCACCAAGCATGATGGGGATCTTTCCGTCCCTGACAATATGGTCCACGCTGTAAAACAGGGTCTTCAAGGTTTCGTCGACCGATGCATACTTTTCAAGGTTTCCGGCATCATGTATCTGCAGTTCCGAAAGATCAATGTCATAAAAGGGGATGTAACTCTCGAAATTCGCAGACACCCCGCGCATGGCATCCGGTGCCCAGCGACTTCCAGGGCGGAAAGATGATGTGCCATCGAAGGGCACACCGAATATTACATATCTGGCAGCTTCGTACTCAGAGAGTGCGTCCATCATCCCGGGCTTGTGGAACATAATAGTGAAAATAACTACAATTTATCTCAGGTCGATCTTCATTTTGCCAAGAGATGTAATATATGTGATCTCCAGTCCTTCTTTGATCCTTTCCTTGTACTCAGGTGGGATCGTGAGCTCAAATGTGGAATAGTCATCCATATCCATAAGCTGGACAACGTCACCGGATATTGAAAGTACCTGTGCGCTCTTTCGCTCCACGATGGGCACGTAGACCTTTGCGGATACAGAACCTATGTATGATCGCTTCTGGCTGTCGAAGATACCGATCGCATCAATCCTTGCTTTTGCTGAACCGTGTTTCCCGGGCTTGGATTTTGAAATGCTTTTGATCACACAGGGTTCATCATCGATAATCATGTATTTGCCTTCTTTAAGTTCCTTGACTTCT